>CACXUV010000010.1 GCA_902770845.1 uncultured Prevotellaceae bacterium | reverse complement strand
TTCTACTTGTAAAACAGCAACTTAAAACGCCCATATTTGTCCCATATAAACATAATCCTCTGATAATCAATATGCATCAGATTTGAGGAGGTGAAGTAAGTTTCTCATCAACAATAAAGAAATCCGCGTAAGCCGCGTGCTTATGCGGATTTTTTTTACTATCCCACATGAATTAACTCTATGGCAGTCAAAAGTCTTCCTCGAATGTTTTTCCAACTCGCGCATGATTTCCTTTCCACTCATAAACACACCTTCACCCTCTTTTGTGGAAATCATGAAATATTTCAGGAACAACCTCTCCACATCGTCGAGCACATAGTAGTCCTTGTTATGCCGTTCCATCTCAGCCTCATCTGTCTTCGAGAACCAATAAGGCAGATGCAGGCCCTCTAACTCGTGAATCACCTGAGCATATAGCTGATTGTGGCAGATACCGTCCACGTTGATGAGACCGTCAGGCTCAAGATCAGAAATCGCCTTGAACCCGTGCGGTCCGTCAAGACGTGACGCTCATTCATAGTACCCACAAACGAGGCGATGCGCGGTAACTGGTTAAAATTCTTCCTGTAAGCCCCGATAAAACTTGGCTTCAGCGTCTGCATCATCGACTTCAGTTCTGGCATCTTCTCACGTCCTATCTTTTCAAACTCATCAAGACTCACAAGTGCAAACTCCACCATCTTGCGGTAAGCGTTGCCCTTCGCTTTCAGATTAAAATCGTCTGTGTAGTAGTCTGCAATCTCCGGCGGCAACATCGAAGTGAATAGTGTGCTCTTGCCCAGTCCCTGCTGAGTGCTGACAAGCAGCAACATCACGGCGTTGGCATGATGCCTGTCGAGCCCCAACCACTGTGCCACAACAGCCCGAAGCCAGATGCGCACCATCCGCTGAAAATAGTCGGAGTTGCTGATACGACGAGTAAACTCCCCGATATAAGAACTATGTCATGTAATCCTTCCCATCAGAAGCAGTTGCCGAGATTTTCCCAGCAACTTGTTACATTATTCCATTTTTCTTCTTTTTAACCTCTCGATAACCTTAACATCGGCAGGTAGCCATTTCACGCTGTCCAGTTCATCGTTTTTCAGCCAACAAGCAGCTTCGTGCTCGTTCAGGTGCAGCGACTCTGTAAGTAGCGAGCATATATAACAATTCATGGTCAAATGGAATTTGGGATAGTCATACTCTACTGTGCAGAAAAACTCTTCTATACAAATTTCAGTTGCCAATTCCTCGCGGATTTCACGTTTGAGAGCGTCTTCGGGTGCTTCTCCAGATTCAATCTTCCCACCAGGGAATTCCCACCAGTCTTTCCATTCGCCATACCCTCGCTGAGTGGCAAATATTTTATCTTCTTTGCAAATGATTGCAGCTACTACTTTTATGTTTTTATGTCCTTCCATATCTACGCAAGCCATTTGCCAGTTTTCTTCTGTTCAACCAGTACAACCTTTAATCGATTCAAATCGTCCATTGTAATTTTATTTTAAGTTCAATGCAAAGGTATTAACATTTTTCGGAATAGCCATGACAAAGGCTTTCTTTTTTCATGAACTGCGTGAGTTGGTGCTTAAAAATATTTTTGGACAGAGAAAAGGAACATGACTGGTAATAAAGCCCTCAAATAGCCTTGACTTGGGATTACTATTTTCTATATCTTCGATTATACTCAGAAGGCGTTATTCCAAAGTGCTTCTTGAAGAGACGGGTGAAGTGCTGGGGATAGTCAAAGCCAAGACGATTGGCTATCTCGGCGATAGAGGCTCCGCTAAGAAGGAGCTGCTGCGCCCGCTGCATAATAAAACGACGGATATGAGAGGTTGCGGTGTCGTTGGTCAGTTCGCGGATGAGATCACCAAAATAATTGGGCGACAGGAAGAGCTGCTGGGCACAGTATTTCACAGTGGGCAGACCATACTGCCGCTGAAGATTTTTGTCGTAGTACTGACGAAGCAGCAACTCGAAGCGTGACAGCAGGTCGGAGTTGGTGGAACTGGCTGATATAGACAACTGCAGGGCGTAGTATCGGGCAATGAGTTCCAAGACTTGTTCTATCTGAGACGTGACAATGCGCAGGGTATGAGCATCCTCTCCCAGTAGGAGTTCCTGGCGTATTTTCTCCAACAGGCTGACGATGCTTTGCCTTTGCTCCTCAGTTAGCAATAAGGCTTCGCTGACAGCATAAGAAAAATAGGTATAGTCGGGCATGCGTCGGCCCAACTCCGTGTTGCGCAGCAGTTCGGTGTCGAAGAGCAGCGCCCATCCCTTGGTGTGTATTTCCTCGCCCGTATCGGTTTTGCCGCCTATCTGTCCTGGTGAAACGCACATCAGCGCGTGGCAGTGCAGAACGTACTGCAGTTGACCGTAGGACAGGTCTTCCAGTTCCTCGTCGCCGATGAACATGCCATAGACGTCGTAGTTGTTGAGCAAGTGGCGACAGTGCTCCAGCTCGTCGTAGTGAATGACTGAGACGAGGGGGTGCAGCTCCGGCGCGCCAATGTAGCGGGCGTAGTCATTGACGTGGTGAACGCGTAGAACCTTCTCCATATTCAGATTTTTGTGTGCAAAGTTACTTTTTTTCTGCCAATAAAGAGTGAATATCATAAAAAAGATAATCTTTGCAACGAATATTCAACATTAAATACGTTTTTAGTTTTGAAGACAGGTGACAACGTTCTGATTTCGCCAGAGATGACACATAAGAGCGATTGGACTCAGGACACGGTAATAGACGTGGAAGACAATTCTTTCGTGTGTACAGTGATTTCTGCCGAAACACCCAGCGGAGAGATTTTTTTCGAGAAGGAATATCTGCTCAAACCAGTGGAATGACTCCACAAAACAATATTGATACTTGGTATTATTATTGGGTTAATCGACCTTTTTCATTTTCCGATGTACCACTAAAGTCATAAATACTTAAAGACTCTCTGTCTCAATCTTTCTCTTTATCTCCGCATCCGTGGCAAAGATGTCACCGTCGCGGTCACGTAGGACCGTTCTCTTTAGCAAAGAGTTCTGTAGCTCGTTGCTCGGCTTCAAACGGGCTTACATGTGACTGGCCATCTCCATGTTGCGCTTCATATAGTTCGCAGCGTCGACGGAGTTCATCGGCGACTGCTTCGATTTTTCTATTTTCCGCATCTTGCGCTCCGATGCTTCCTTGTGGAACTGATTGAAGTAGGTCATCGTTCATTTCGTTTTATGGATTAAACAAGGGCAAAGTTACAGAACTTTTCTTGAGAAACAAGAAGGAATCCGTAAAAATGGTTGATTTGTCTGTAAATAGTTTAGGCAGCGGATGCGAAATTCGCCGTACCTTTGCACCTGAGTTCTTAAGCTTACTAAGTCCATTAGTTCTTGAGTTCTCACAAACTCATAAACTTATAAACTCATAAACTTACAAACTGATATGACAAAGATTGCATTAGGCACCTGGGCCTGGGGCGCAGGAGCATTCGGTGGCGACACCGTGTTTGGGAGCAAGACCGACGTGGAGAACCTGAAGCCAGTGTTCGAGGCTGCCATGAAGGCAGGGCTGAACCTGTGGGACACGGCCACGGCCTACGGCATGGGCGAATCGGAACGCATACTGGGCACACTGGCAAAGGGCTACAACCGTGCGGACGTGCAGATTTCGACGAAGTTCACGCCGCAGATTGCCGAGATGTATGACAACAACGTGGAGAAGATGGCCGATGCCTCCATTGAGCGCATGGGCTGCGACTACATCGACATGTACTGGATTCACAACCCGATGGACGTGGAGCGCTGGACGCCGGGGCTGATTCCCCTGCTGAAGAGTGGCAAGGTGAAGCGCGTGGGTGTGTCGAACCACAACATTGCCGAAATCAAGCGGGCCAACGAGATTCTGGGCGAGGCGGGCTTCAAGGTGAGTGCCGTGCAGAACCATTTCTCGCTGCTCTACCGGTCGTCGGAGAAAGGCGGCGTGCTGGACTATTGCAAAGAAAACGGTATAGAGTTCTGGGCCTACATGGTGCTGGAGCAGGGTGCCCTCTCTGGCAAATATAACAAGGAGAACCCGCTGCCTGCCGATAGCGACCGTGGCCAGAAATACAACCCTGTGCTGCCCCAGCTGGAAGCACTGACGGGCGAGATGACCGCCATCGGCCAAAAGCACCATGCCTCATGCTCGCAGATTGGCATTGCCTGGGCCATCGCCAAGGGCACCATGCCCATCATCGGTGCCACCAAGGAGCGCCACGTTGTAGAGGCTGCCGAGGCCGCCAAGATTCAGCTGACTGCCGAAGAAGTGGGCCGTCTGGAGCAACTGGCCGATGCCACCGGCATCGACACGCGCGGCGGCTGGGAGCACCCGATGGAGTAAGCCGTAAGAGGGGGGAGGCATGAAACGGGCGGAAGCGTCAACAAGAACAGAGACGCTTCCGCCCGTTTATCGAATCTTGCCGGAATGGTGTCCAAATAAAAACAGGAAGCGGAAGGAATACCGATTTTGTAAAGATATTTCATAGAAAAAGCACCTTTCCGGGAGAGGGCAAATAGAAATTCTGGAGGCTGAAAATACTGGTCGGCAAAGCAGAAATGCTGTTTTGAAGGAGCAAACATGGTGTTTTCCACCAGATGAAAAGTCGCACTTTCCTGCAACGAGGCTCCCGTTACACTGCAACGGGGGCCTCGTTGCAGTGTAATGGGGGCCTCGTTGTAACACAACGGATGCTCCGTTGCACACTAACGGGGGCTCCGTTGTGAGGTGTCACAAGCCAGACAGGCTCGGCGAAAATTGCAACCGACTGATTAACAAGCGCTTATAGAATCGTTGAAACTTTTGCGAGAATCGCTCAGACGAAGCCCGTTGACCGTTTGCTGACCACGAAGCGATTCTCAGCGAGGCATTTGTAAAAATTTTACATATTCCGAGTGATGCTCTGCTCGTATTGCTAAGTAATCTGCATTTTGCAGGGGTGAAACAAATGGTTTCTGTAAATTGGGGTGTTAAATCCGTAATACGGGTAGCATCCTTATGCTTTTTTATTTGTATCTTTGCAGCAAAAAACAAGAAGGATGAAAAGACTGGTTGCTTTTGTGGCGAGCTTTCTGGCTGTAAGCGCCGTGATGGGACAGGGCGTGATCGATGTGCACAGCCACATCATCACCCCCGAGTTCACGTCGGCTCTCAAAAGTGAGGGGCGACTGATGGACGAGGGATTCCCCCTGCCCAAATATGATGTGGAGAAGCATCTGAAATGGATGGACGAGGCTGGTGTGCAGACTTCGGTATTGACGTTGGCGGCTCCGCAGCCATTTGCCGACGGGGGCGACCACGCTCTCACAACAATTCGCCAGTGTAATGAAACGGCGGCTCGCATCAAGAAGGCACACGCGGGACGCTTTCTGTTCTGTGCCGCCCTGCCGCTGCCCAACGTGGATGCAGCCATTCGTGAGGCTGTCTATGCCCTTGACACGCTGAAGGCCGACGGCATCAAGCTGGCCACGAATGTGAATGGGCAATATCTTGGTGCAGCGGAGCTGGACACACTCTTCGCCGTATTGAACGAGCACAAGGCGGTGGTGATCCTGCATCCGCATCGGCCGGAACCCGTCAACGGGGCCGTGATGCAACAAACGCCACTGGCCATGCAGGAGTACCTGTCGGAGACCACCCGCGCCGTAGCAAACATGATTTCGCGCAACGTGCTGGCACGCTACCCTGACGTGAAGGTGGTGGTGCCCCATTGCGGCGCCTATCTGCCCCTGGCCGTGCCGCGCATGAAGTCGCTCACGCCCGTGATGCAGGCCAACAAGATGGTGGGCGAGATAGACTGGGAAGAGAACCTGGCCGCCCTTTACTACGACCTGGCCGGCGCCCACTCGCCCGAAGCCATCCGCATGCTGCTCACCATCACCACGCCCGACCGCCTGCTCTACGGTTCCGACTACCCCTACGTGGCTCCACAGGTGCTGAGTGCCAGCCTGCTGCGCATGAAAAGCTATCTGAACAGCGAACCAGACCTGGCTCCCTTCAAGGAAATGATTCTGCACAAGAATGCTGAGCGGCTATTGGGCATGTCGCAGACCAAGCCCACGGCCAACGAAGCCCCTACCAGCAACACCTCAAGACCGAACACTTCCAGAAATACAAGCAGGGCACGCTCCACATGGTGAAAAGCCTGAAACTGCCCACGATGAAGCCGCTCGACCCTGAGACCATGAAACTGATATTCAAAAAGAAAAAATAAAGAAAATGGACTACGTTAAACTTGGAAACTCAGACCTCCGCGTGTCGCGCATCTGCCTTGGCTGCATGGGCTTTGGCGATGCCAGCATAGGACAGCACTCATGGACCATCGGCGAAGAGCCGACCCGTGACATCATTCGCCGCTCGCTCGACCTGGGCGTGAACTTCTTCGACACGGCCATTGCCTATCAATTAGGAACATCGGAACAGTTCGTGGGCCGAGCCCTGCGCGACATGGCCCGCCGCGAGGACGTGGTGGTGGCCACAAAGTTTCTGCCCCGAACGGAAGAAGAAATTCAGCAGGGCATTGACGGCCGCCAGCATGTGCTGAACAACATCGACCTGAGCCTGCAACATCTTGGCATGGACTACGTGGACCTCTACATCTACCACATCTGGGACTACAAGACACCGGCCGAAGAGATTATGGAAGGCATGAACGAGGCCGTGCGCACGGGCAAGGCCCGCTACATCGGCATTGCCAATGCCTACGCCTATCAGTTGGCCAAGATGAACGCACTGGCAGAGAAACGGGGCTGGGCAAAATTCGTCAGCGTGCAGAATCACTACAACCTGATCATGCGTGAGGAAGAACGCGAAATGCAGCCGCTCTGCCGTGAGGACAACATTGCGCAGACGCCCTACAGCGCACTGGCCTCGGGCAAGCTGGCCAAACGACCCGGCGAAACGTCGAAGCGCCAGAAGGAAGACGCGTTCATGCACTTCAAATATGATGCCACAGCCGAACAGGACAACCGCATCGTGGAGCGCGTCGTGGAACTGGCCGACCGCTACGGGGTGGAAATGACGCAAATATCACTGGCATGGCTGCTGACGAAGGTGGAATCGCCCATTGTCGGCGCCACCAAGCTACGCCACATCGAGGGAGCCGTGAAGTCGCTCGACCTGCACCTGACAGCCGAAGACATCAGCTATCTGGAAGAACCGTACACGCCACACAACCTCTCGGGCGTGATGGCAGTAAACAAGCTCGTGATGAGCGAAGAGCCTGTATGGGTGAAAGCAAGTAAAGAGTCATGAACAGAATAAAAAAACTGTCCATACAGATCAAGACATGGCTCCAAACGCTTGAAGTCTGCAATCAAGCGGAAGAAGAGCAACGAATGCTCTCAATGCGAAGCTTGAGCATACCAGCAGGAACACGCACTTCAACAACGTCGCCAGCCTTCTTGTGCAGCAATGCCTGAGCTATGGGCGACTTGATGGAAATCTTGCCTTCACGCAGATTGGCCTCGTGAGGACTGGCAATGGTGTAGGCCATCCGGCTGCCATTGGCCAGATTGGTCATTTCCACCCTGCTGAGCAGCTGCACGCAGTCGGAAGCCATCTTTGAAGTGTCAAGCACACGGGCATTTTCAAGCACGCGCTGCTTGAAACGAATGCGCCCCAGCAAACGAGCCTGCTCACGCTTGGCAGCATGATACTCAAAGTTTTCACTCAAATCGCCCTTGTCGCGGGCCTCAGCAATGGCTTCGCGCACCTGGGGCAGCTCCACGGTCTCCAACTGCCGAAGCTCGGCCACGAGCTTGTCGTAGCCTTCCTGTGACATATATTCCATGATCGATACTTTCTTGTTTGGGTGCAAAATTAATAAAGTTATCACATATAACCATGACCAAATAAAAAAAAACAAAAAATATTTGGTGGTTTCGCAGAAAATAAGTACCTTTGCACCCGCAAACGAAAAAAGTTGCACCCGTAGCTCAGTTGGTAGAGCACCTGACTCTTAATCAGGGTGTCCAGGGTTCGAGCCCCTGCGGGTGTACTTTCTCAGAAAATGCAAGCGAAAATTGAATTTTTGATGCACCCGTAGCTCAGTTGGTAGAGCACCTGACTCTTAATCAGGGTGTCCAGGGTTCGAGCCCCTGCGGGTGTACAAAAGGTGAAAGCCGACATGGCTCAGTTGGTAGAGCAACGCATTCGTAATGCGTAGGTCCCCGGTTCGAGTCCGGGTGTCGGCTCTGAAGATGAAAAGAAGAAGGGGTATCAAAATACCCCCTTTTTGTTTCATAAACGGACAAGCATCACCTTGCGGAATTAGCTCAGTTGGTAGAGCATTGGCTTCCCAAGCCGAGGGTCGCGGGTTCGAGTCCCGTATTCCGCTCCATTATTTTTCAAAAAGGACAAGTTTTTCCCAACACCTTAATTAATATAAAGGCCGCCCCTAAACACCTTTGCCATGTGAGGGACAAATACGGGGCCTGTCGTTTTTCCGTTGCGAGAAGTTTAAAATACAGCTAATGGGGTGTCATGGATTCGAAATCTGTCCGTAACTATTAAATGAGACATCCGCAATGAAACGCATCCTTTTTGTGTGCCACGGAAACATTTGCCGCAGCCCGATGGCCGAATTTGTCATGAAAGATCTGGTCGGCAAAGCATCACTTAGTCACGATTTTTATATCGAATCGGCTGCCACATCGACCGAAGAGATTGGCAACGGGGTGTATCCGCCTGCTAAAAGAAAGCTGGCCGAACACGGAATAAGCTGCAACGGCAAGACAGCACGACAGCTAACAGCCAACGATTACAACCGATTTGACCTGCTCATCGGTATGGATTCCAGAAACATCAGCAACATGAAACATATCTGTGGGGGCGACCCTCAGAACAAGATCATGCGACTGCTGGATCTGACACAACGACCAGGTGACGTGGCCGACCCATGGTACACGGGCAACTTTGAGACTACATGGCAAGACGTTCTCCTGGGATGCCAACAGCTCTTGGAATTGATCAAGAACAAGCGCTTGTAGGACACCCCAAAAACTGGCCCAACACCGATCAGCAAATTACTTCTTGGAGGGCACAAAACTCTCCCAAGTCTGATCGTCATAGAACACACGAATCTCTGTAACACGGCGCGGATTTTTGTCAAAATTTTTCATAGAATCATTTTCAAAATCCGCCCGTGTATTTCTCACACCATTATAATAAGACGACGGCCTACTGGCAACAGGTGGAGTAGGAGCCTGTTCCTGATCAAAAAGCAACACAGGTTCTTGAGCATGGGCTGCTGGCATAGCAACAGCAGGCGCAGGTTGTTCGGTAGCTGCCTGCGGCTTCTGACTGTTATACATTGGCTCTATGCCAAACATCAGCCAGTCGGTGTTCAGAGCAGGGAACTTCCTCTTGATGGCTTCAATAATGTTAATTGTGGGCTTGGTGCGATCATTGAAGATGCCACTCAACGTTGCAGCACCAACTCCGAGGTATTCAGCAAAGACCTGTTGGGTCATGTGCTGCGACTCCATAATCTTCTTAATTCTGTCTTTCATTTTTACATCTTAAACCGTTATCAGGCCCTTTCGGGGCCTTTTTCTTTGAGTTTACAAAGGTAAAACAATATTTTGACATACGCAACAAATGTAAAGAAAAATTTCAAACAGCAAACCTTAAATTTATAGATTTAAAGATTTAAATCATAAAAATTATCAAGGTGCCGTATTGATTCAATATTACAAATTCAAATTTACATATAAAAATCGATACTAACCACGTCTTGAAGTGATTTAATGAAACTACTGGGTATAAAACAGATATTTAAAAGGGTATTTTCTCCTTTTAGCTATATATGCACCTTTTTATGGCTAATTCTGAGGATTTAAAAGCAAAAAAGTTCGATTTTATATTGTAAACCATTGGTTATTAGATATTTATGTCGTAATTTTTGTAAATGAATATTTATAGATTTAAATATTTAAAGTGTTTTCTTTGGATTTTAAAATTGAAAGTTTAAATCGTTATTTTACATTTTAAAATCGTGCAAAATTACATGGATTTAAATCCCCGTACATACATTTTCGAATATTTAAATTCACGAAAATTAAAATCTTAAACGCAAAAATAAGTTAACTCCGAATTTCGGAGAGCAAAAAGAAGGCAAAATTATCATAACTAAAAAATTCTGGACGAGCACTGGAACAAGTCAAAATTTTCGAGTTTTGAGGGTGGTTATTTTGAGCTAATCACCTGATTTTACAGGCATTTGGGCACAAAAAAAGCATCCCTGAAGGATGCCTATTCTGGAAAAAAACAGAGCTAAAAAAGCTGTTTTTCAGTGCAAAATAAAGAAAATCAGCTCCTTCATCAGCTCTTCTGGAGGGGTATTTGGGTTGTCCAATCCCTTACTTTTTGCATCTATCTCGCGTATTTTTCCTATAATCTGCAGAACTTTGCTTCCAGTGTAATTTCGCATACCAGTCATGTAATCCTTGGCTGCCCATGGCGATCTTAGCTCCAACCACTCAGCCACTCCCTCTTGAGTTTTCTTGGGAGCATAGTAGGCCAGCATCAGATTTTGGAAATAATTAAACATCAACGGGAGAAAAGAATAGATGCTTCCAGCTTTTGGATTTTTGTCAAAATATTTGGATTTTTGTCAAAATAATTCATAATTTGGTTAGCCTTGAAAATGTTGCGATTCACGATGGCATCGCGCAGTTCAAAGCCATTGAAATCCTTGCTCACTCCAATCTGATCTTCCACCACCTGTGGGGTCACTCTCCTATCGTTTTCGGGCAACGAAATGAGCACCTTGTCGAGCTCACTGGTCAGTCGGCTCAGGTCGGCTCCAATGGCATCGGCAATGAGCTGAGTAGACTTGGGATCAATGGACGCCTGTTTGTTCTTGAGATATTTTTCAATGAACGACGGAAGTTCGCGCTCCTTCAGCTTTGCACTTTCGAAAAGCACGCCAGCCTGTTGAATGGCCTTCACATATTCACGCTTGCGTCCATCAATCTTTCCATTCTTATGACACATCACCAACACGGTAGAAGCCAGCGGCTGTTTCATATACTTTTCCAAGGCCTCGGTGTTTTTCAGGTTCTGTGCTTCCTTCACAATCACCACCTGTCGCTCGGCCATCATGGGGTAGCGCCTGCAGGTGTCGGCTATGAGCGAAGCCGTTACGTCGCTGCCAAAGAGAATGGTCTGATTGAAATCACGCTCTTCCGGTGCCAGGGCATGCTCGGCAATGTAGTCGCTTATTTTATCGATGTAGTACGACTCGTCACCATGCAGGTAATAGACTGGCCTGTATTTGCCCTCCATCAGCTCACGCATCAGGGCCTCGAAGCTTATAACTTTTGTTTCTGCCATTTTCTTGTTGTTTCCCACAAAATTAGGCATATTTTTTAAGATAGCCAAATTTTCAAAGAGAAAAGACGAACGAAAGCTGCTGTTTTCAATCTTTTGTTTGTATCTTTGCAGGGATGAATCAGTTGAACCTACCGCCCTACGCCATCAGGGTGAAAGAAGAAAACGGCCGCAAGCAGATATTCGACTTCCTGCGACGCCGCTATGTAGCTCTGACGCCCGAAGAGTGGGTGCGCCAGCATTTTGTGCATTTCCTGGTGGAGTGCAAAGGCTACCCCAAAGGATTGCTGGGCAACGAAATAGAACTGAGAGTGGGCGAAAAAAAACTGCGGTGCGACACCTTATTATATAATAAGGAGCTGCAACCGCAGATGATTGTAGAATATAAAGCGCCCGACATTGAGATTACGCAACGCGTGTTCAACCAAATCACGGCCTACAACATGTTGCTGCACGTGCCCTACCTCATTGTTTCCAACGGCATGCAGCATTACTGCTGTCAGATGGACTATGCGAGTCGGCGCTACACATTCCTGCGCGATATTCCAGACTATAACAGTCTTTAGGCATCAGTATCGGACTGGAAATTCACATTCAGTCCCACACTACCTGTAATCACGGGCCTTGTCTTCAAACTCGCACCATGTCGTTAGCATCGCCGGGCTTTGTCTTCAAGCTTACACCATGTCGTTGGCATCGGTGGCCTTCTTCGAGGTTGACGTCTTGCGCACAGAAGAAGTACTGCGCTTGCGCGTCTTCTTTTCCTCGACGGGTGCAGCCGGTTTTTCAGCCTTGACACCAGCCAGTTCGGGGTCGATCAGGATGCGTCCGCAATATTCGCACACGATAATCTTCTTGTGCATCTTGATGTCGAGCTGTCGCTGGGGTGGAATTTTGTTAAAGCAACCACCACACGCATCGCGCTGCACATATACGATTCCCAGACCGTTGCGAGCATTCTTGCGAATGCGCTTGAACGAGGTGAGCAGGCGTGGTTCCATCTTGGCCTCCAGCTCCTTCACTTTCTCTTTCAACTTGTCTTCTTCGGCACGGGTCTCTTCCATGATCTCGTCCAGCTCGCTGCGCTTCACTTCCAGGTCAGCCTGCTTTTCCTTCAGCAGGTCTTCGGCAGAAGCCAGGTCTTCGTTGCGCTCATTGATGCGTTTTTGGGCATCGGCAATTTTCTTGTTGCACAGTTCAATCTCGAGCGACTGAAACTCAATTTCCTTGCTCAGCGTGTCGTATTCGCGGTTGTTTCTCACTTCGTCGAGCTGGCTCTTGTAGCGGTCTACGCTGTTCTGCGCCTCGATTATTTCGCCGCGCTTCTGCGAGATGGCCCTGTCAAAGTCACCAATTTCGCCCTTAATGCGGTCTATGCGGGTGGTAAGGCCCTCAATCTCAGCATCCAGGTCGTCTACCTCAAGAGGCAGTTCGCCACGCAATGCCTTTTTCTCGTCGATGGCCGACAGGGCCGTCTGAAGCTGGAACAACGTCTTCAGCTTCTCCTCTACAGAGAGGTCTGTGGGATCTTTTTTTGCCATTTTTCCTATGTCTTAAAAATAAATGATCGGATTCGTATTCGTCTCAGCAATCACCGTTCTCACCTCGGGACAAGCCTTTTGTATGATGTCACGGAAGATTTCGGTGCTAAAATGCTCGCTCTCATAATGTCCAATGACGCAAATCTGTATCTGCTGCTCATGGCCAAAGTACTGGTGATAGTGCATCTCGCCCGTCAGGAAAGCATCGGCTCCGGCCCGCACGGCATCGTCGAGCAGAAAATCGCCGGCTCCGCCACACACTGCCACCCGGCTGATGGGCCTCCGCAGCAGTTCGTTGCACATAGCACTTTCGGCCTCCATCTGTTTTTTCACGTGCTGGATGAAGTCGTCGGCAGCCATTGGCTGGGCCAACTGCCCTATCACCCCACTGCCACACTCCATGCCATCGATGGTTTTCGATGCAAAGAAACCAACGCCAGAAAGGCCCAGTCGCTCTGCTATCTTGAAGTTCACGCCACCAGGCGCATTGTCCAGATTGGTGTGCATCGAAACGACGCAAATGCCTTTCCTCACGGCCTTCCACACCGTGCGCTGCACGTCGGTGGCATCGCTTATCTGCTTCAGTCCGCGAAACAACAGCGGATGATGGCTCACCACCAGGTTGCACCCCTTGCGTTCAGCCTCGTCTACAATCTGTTCCGTCACGTCCAGACACAATAATGCCCCTGAAACATCCGCCTCTGTCAATCCAATCTGCAGGCCAGCATTGTCCCAGCTTTCCTGCAGCGGCAGGGGCGCGAACTGTTCAAGGGCGCTCAGCACTTGCTTTATTTTCACGCTTCTTTTGCTTTTTAGACTGCAAAATTACTAATATTTATTCAATTACGCAACTTTTTGGTTCTAAAAGATATTAAAAAGGACTTTCAAACTCAACCAAATGGCGCGGAAGAGAAATGACCTTGAGCCGTTCGTACCAGATGCGTCGATTGCCAACAATGCGTTTCCGGGCATGTCCACTAATAATATAATAGGTGGCAGAATATTCATCCATCAACTCCGAGAATGCCTTTTTGATGCGCGAGCACTTCTCGTTGATGGCATTGTCGAGCGGATTCACCAAATGGTCTACGCTCTCAACAATCTTCTCCTTATCCATCAATCTGGCCGTTTTCATGTAGTAATCGGTCAACTCGTCACGGTAGTCGGCCATGTGTTTGAACTCAATGCCCTCCGGATGTGCCAGGAAAAGCATATACACCGCCTTATGAACAGGCTGCAATTCAACCTCCACCCCGTAGTCGAGGAGCAGGAAGCGGAAGTCTTTGGTTATCCTGAGCCTACTCAGTCTGCCCTTGGCAGCCTCTATCTGCAGTTCTTCCAGCAGAGGCACGCCGATGGCATGCAGCAGCAAGTCTTTCCGCCCCGCATCCAGCAGCACTTCCACTTGCTCTCTCAATATCGCGGCCGCCTCTTCAGGAGTATTGTTTAGCATGCTCATTCTGTTACATCGCTAATGATATTATCCATCCATGCTTTCCATTTCCTTATAATTCCAGGCGTTTCCGGCTCTGTCTCTGCCGACTTTTCCTGTGCGGTCGGGGTCACATCAGCAGGTTCCGGTTCCATTGCAGCCTCCACGTGGAAGGAGGGTTCTGACGTGCCAATCACCTCTGTCAGGCTTTTTTTCACCACAGGCTTATACAATTTGGCAATCAGATTGTCGTAGAACGCCTCATCGCCAGCCGTTGCGTCTTTCCCCATTTCCTCACTCAGGTCGCCATCTTGGCCTGTGGCCAGAATCGTCACCTTAGCATCTTCGCCCAGCGTGTCATCGGTGGCCGTACCCCAGATCACCTCAATGTTTGGGTCCAATTGATCAAAGAAGTCATCAATTTCCTGCAATTCACGCACAAGAATAGGATATTCTTCGCTGGCATAAATATTGAACAGAATGCGCTTGGCCCTACCAATATCATTGCTGTAGAGCAACGGCGAATCCAGCGCGTTCAAAATGGCTTTTTCCACTCGATGCTCTCCACTGGCCCTTCCCATGGCCATAATGGCGCCACCACCGTCCTTCATGGTTGTCTCCACATCACGGAAGTCACTCTTGATGCCCCCATCGCTGGGCAGGGTTATCAGCTCCGATATGCCTTTCACCGCATCCATCAAAATATTGTCGGCCCGCTGGAAAGACTCTTTCAACGACAGTTCAGAGTCAGAATATACATCACAAAGTCGCTCATTGTTCACAATCAACAGTGCGTCCACGTTCTTGCGCAGTTCGTTCACGCCCTTCAGTGCTTTGATGATCTTGCGTTTCCTCTCAAAGAAGAACGGAATGGTCACCACCCCTATCGTCAACAATCCCATGGCTCTGGCCACGCCTGCAACCACAGGCGCGGCCCCCGTTCCAGTGCCACCCCCCATGCCCGCCGTAACGAAGACCATCTTCGTGCCGTCCGACAGCAGTTTCTTTATGTCGTCAATATTGGTTTCTGCCTCCTGTTTCCCCAGTTCCGGATTGCCACCGACGCCCAGTCCGGAATCGCCCAGCAGCACTTTCACCGGCACCGGCGATCGCGAAAGTGACTGGCTATCGGTATTGCAAACTGCATAGGTCACGCCCTCAACGCCTTCATTATACATGTTGCGCACAGCATTGCAGCCACCGCCTCCCACGCCAATCACCTTGATGATGCCCTGCATCTTGTCTTCCACAGGCACCAAGAAATCTATCATCGGTTCGTTCTGCTCCGTCATAAGTTCTATTTTTACTTTTCAGAATGCAAAATTAAGAAAAAATTCTGAAACGTAAAAATCACCGCAAGGCTTGCGAACATTTTTCAACAGAACAACGATGCCTTTTCTGCCAAAGAGCACATTGCAAGAAAATACTCATGCACACGCACGTCGCCACTCACTTCCGGATGAAAAGCCGTGGCCAACTGGTGTCCTTGCCTCACGGCCACGATGCGTCCGCCCACTTCTGCAAGCACCTCCACACCGGGCGAGAGCACTTTGCTCACATAGGGGGCCCGAATAAAGTTCATGGGCACATCCGTGCCAATGCCCTCGACGCTTCCCCTTGCCACAAAACTGCCCAACTGCCTTCCGTAAGCATTGCGACACACGTCAACATCCATCGTTGCCAGCCCATGCTGTCGGGGCAGTCCGCTTTCCTGCTTTGCCAGCAGGATGAGTCCCGCACAGGTGCCAAACACAGGCAGCCCACTGAGAATGTCGTGCCGAATAGGGGCCAACAGATTCAACCGGTCAAGCAATCGTTGGTGCACTGTGCTCTCACCACCAGGCAACAGCAGGCCATCCTTCGGCCGCAGCCAGTCGGCCTGCTGCCTGATCTCAAAGCACTCGGCACCCAGCTGCTGCAGCATGCGTTCATGCTCAGCAAATGCCCCTTGCAGGGCCAATACTGCTATTCTCATTTTCCGCGTTCAGCCATCAACAGTTCTATTTCCTGCTCGTTTATGCCCACCATGGCTTCGCCCAAGTCTTCCGACAGTTGCGCCAGCAGCTTTGCATCCTGATAGTTGGTCACAGCCTGAACAATGGCAGCGGCTCGCTTGCGCGGGTTGCCACTTTTGAAAATGCCACTGCCCACAAACACGCCCTCAGCGCCCAACAGCATCATCAGGGCAGCATCGGCCGGCGTGGCCACTCCGCCTGCGGCAAAGTTCACCACCGGCAAATGACCATTCTCATGCACAAACCGCACCAGTTCGTAAGGAGCCTGCAACTGCTTGGCCGCCTCAAAGAGCTCGTCTTTGCTCATGCCCACCAGTCGGCGTATCTCGCTCTGCATCAGCCTCATGTGGCTCACGGCCTGCACCACATCGCCCGTTCCGGGCTCTCCCTTGGTGCGTATCATCGTGGCCCCTTCGGCAATGCGTCGCAACGCTTCGCCCAGGTTCCTGGCACCACACACGAAAGGCACGTCGAACTGTGTCTTGTCTATGTGGAAAACGTTGTCGGCCGGACTCAGCACCTCACTCTCGTCAATGTAGTCAATCTCGATGGCCTGCAGAATCTGCGCTTCGGCAATGTGGCCAATGCGGCATTTGGCCATCACGGGGATGGTCACGGCTTCCTGTATGCCACGAATCATCCTTGGATCGCTCATTCTTGACACTCCGCCCGCCGCCCTTATGTCGGCAGGAATGCGCTCCAGCGCCATCACTGCACAGGCACCAGCCTCTTCGGCTATGCGCGCCTGCTCTGGGGTTGTCACGTCCATAATCACGCCGCCCTTCAGCATCTGTGCCAACTGGCGGTTCAGGCTCACTCTCTCGTTTGTCATGCTTTTTTATTGTCGTTTTTTGTGTTGATATTCGGTAGGCGAAACGCCTTTGTGCTTCTTGAAGAACCTCGACAGATGGGCCTGCGAAGAAAATCCCAACCGCCGTGCCACCTCCTTGAGCGGAAGACTGGTGGAGTCGAGCAGCGATGTCATCTCCACCATGATGCGTTCATCAATAATGGCCTTGGGCGAACGGTTGGCAATGCTCCGAGTGACCTGTCCCAAATAGCGCGCACTCACATTGAGCTGTTCTGCATAGAAAGCCACGTCGGCATAACGGTTGTAAAAGCGGTCTACCGTTGCCAAAAACAGGTTATACAGTTCTTCGCCCCTACCCTTTCCTTCGGCATAGCTGGCCGGCAACTGCTTCAAGTAGCTGCGCGCATGCAGCAAAGCATCTTCCTCCTGTTCGCCCTGACTCAGAAAGAAAGCCACCGCCGATGCCAACTGGTTGGCACGTCCATGCAGTCTGGGGCCCACAGTCAGGTGCGACGGCTCGAGCACCACCGTGCACAGCGGAATCAGGAGCCGTTCAATGGCGTCATACACTTTCGGCGCCACCAGCAGCTCTCCTCTTGTCGACTTCAGCACAGGCGCATAGACAATGTGGCGCGGCTTGTACTTTCTGAACACGTCGGCCAGTGCCTCCACCACGTCTATGCGGCGCAGCAGTCCAATCTTGACCACCTGTGGCTGCAAGTCGTTCACGATGGCTTCTACCTGCTGGCGCACAACCTGGGCCGACAAGTCATGAAACTCCTGAATGCCCAATGTGTTCTGCACCGTGATCGACGTAATGGCCGAAGCAGCCACGCCGCCCAGTTCACCGATGAAGCGTATGTCGGCCTGCACTCCAGACCCTCCCGTTCCGTCGCTTCCTGTTATCGTCAGTATCATTTTGTCCATACGTTGCCGTTTTCTGCATGCAAAGGAACACAAAAAAGCCGACGCCACCAAATCGTGTTCCGCTTTAGGCAAAAGAAAATGCAATTTTGCAAAAAAACTATGGAGGATTAGTGGTTACTAAAGACTATTTCGTTTAGCCTTTGGTGCGTGTGTCATCACGACCTTTCTACTTTTCCAGGATTATCTTTGTCATTATTCTTTGCAGAAGAATAGTCACTGCATTATCGAAAATCACTCAAAACCCTTGTTTTCCTAAAAAAACAGTTTGTTTTTACGGCAAAAACAAATTGTTTTCAACGGAAAAACAATTTGTTTTCAACGGAAAAACAAGTTGTTTTTGGCGCGAAAACAAAATGAAAACTTTTTCAAAAAAACGGGCATTGTCTTTGTTTTGCATCCTATTTTTAGTACTTTTGCACTCAAATCCTGAAGGCACCCAGACCTTTCAGGGTGTGCCTGCTAAAAAAGAAAGAAAACATGTATAGCCTAAACTACAAAGTGACAACCAGCTGCTGCGACAGCGAGGGACAACTGAAACTATTCTCTGCCCTGCAAATGATGCAAGACTGCTCAGAGATGTGGATCGACAGCGAACCCGGCGTGAAGAACTATTTTTCCCAACAAAACATGGCCCAACTGCTGGCCACCCGACAAGTGGAGATTGTCAGGGTGCCCAGCTTCAAAGAGGAACTTACGGTGACCACCTCGGTCTACGGCATGAAGCCGATGTTCGGATTTCGCAACACGTTCATCTATGATGCTCAGGGCAAGCCCTGCTACAAGACATGGAGCATGGGGGCTTTTGTAGACAAAACGACAGGAAAGCTGAAGCGCGTGGACGATGCAACCATCGAGTCGATGACGCTGGAGCCTCAGCTTGAAATGAACTACCGCGACCGCCGCATCATGCTGCCCAAGGAGGGGGGCGAGCCATGCAGCCCCATCGGCGTGATGAAGGCCGACATTGACTACAACAAGCACGTGAACAACGCCAACTACATCCGCATGGCCATGGAACTGCTGCCCGACGATTTCCGGGTGAAAGGGCTCAGGGTGGAATATCGCATAGCCGCAAAACTGGGCGATGTGCTCTGCCCCACTCTGTTCCGAAACGAAGACAGCATCATTGTGTCGCTTTCCGTTGGCCACGACGTGAGCACCATTATTGAGTTTAGCAAGTAACACTTCAAAGACATAAGTTCCTTCATAGAGTATTTCAAGCGCAACTGGGAGGCAAACGACGACCAGGAACAACTCCAGATTCATTCCTGTCCCGAGCTCATGGAGTGCATTGGCCAGGTGGGCTTTCTGCCCCTGCTGGAGAGCGGCATCTTAGGCTACTCAGCCGAAGCCTTGATGGCCGAAGAGTGCCGCTACACGCAGTTTCCCGACGGGTCGTGGGAGTGGCCGCTGTGGCAGTGGAAGGGCTCTGTGGTGCGAGAAGGGCAGTGCGTCTATGGCAAGTTCTTTGCCGGCAAGGCTGGCTTCGTGAGCCGTCAGTGGTGGCCCGACCTCTGCAACTGGCGCCGCAGCAAGCATGCTGCCCCTGAGGAGGGCACCATGGAGCACATGGTGCTGGCCACCCTGCGCGAGCATGGCAGCATGATTGCCCGGGAGCTGCGGGCGGCCTGCGACTTCACAGGGCCCAGCATGCGCTCCCGATTCGACGCCCTGGTGGGCCGCCTGCAAATGGGGTGCTACATTGTGACCGAAGACTTCGTCTACCCCACCGACAAGCACGGACGCGAGTACGGCTTCGGCTGGTCGCTGCTCACCACCCCCGAACTGCTGCTGGGCAGGGAGGCTTGCCGGTGTGAGCGCACGCCAGCCGAATCGTTTCAGCGCATGACAGCCCATCTGGCCCAACTGCTGCCCAGCGCCACAGAGAAGCAAATTGCGAAAATGATTGGTTAGAACTGGATGGGCACCACCAGCTTGAAAGTGATGTTGCGCCCCATGCCGAACACGCCCTGCCGCCCTGTCGCCACATTCACATCGGCATATTTCAGACGGCTCAGATGGTGCTGATAGGCACGGTTCAGCAGGTTGTTGGCCACCACATAGAGTTCGGCCACTTTCTTCCCACCCACATGAACATCGGTGCCTGCCGAAAGATTCAGCAGCAGGTAGGCAGGCGTAGCCGTCTCGGTGTCGTCGGCACGGTAGATGTGGGTCTGCCGCAAGTAGCAGTCGGTTCCCACCGCTGCATAAAGATTGTTGAGCAGAAAGGCTGAGCGCCGTGTGCCATGATGATGATGGGCCAGCGTGGAGTGTGAGTGGTGGGCCAGTTCCCACTTCAGTTCCGACGTCCAGCAAGGGGCAGGCGTGAAAGGCAGATAGCGTGTGCTGGCTGGCTGATGCATCAATTGGGCATCGACATAGGAAAAGGTGTTTTCAAAATGAAGTGAGTGTATGGGGTGCAAATCCACGCCCGCCTCGAAGCCCAGCAAGCGGGCATCGCCCTGCGTGTAGGCATAAGTAAGGTAGCCTGGCTCCACCACTTCGGCCCTGCGATGGCAGAAGATATAGTTGTCGATGCGGTTGGCAAAGAGTGCCAACTGGGCCGACACATAGCGCGACGCGAAATCCAATCCCAGGTCAATCTGCATGCTGTATTCGGCCTTGAGCTGCTGATTGCCAATTTCATAGCGCACCGAGCCTTCGTGAACACCGTTCGACGCCAGCTCACTCATGTTGGGCGTTCGGTAGCCACGCGCCACGTTCAGGCGCAGGTTCAGCTGGTCGGTCACGTTCATCACAGCCCCCACGCTGCCCGTCAGTCCGTTGAAATGACGGCTGAAGTCGGCAAAACGCATGTTGCCGTCTTCCTGCAACTCGTCGCCGTGCAGCCGACGATGGTCGTAGCGCAGTCCGGCATTCAGCGTCCAGCGTTCGCCCAGTTGCTTGGTGGCCGTGGCATAGAGGCCCACATCGAACAGCCGGTAGTCGGGAATCAGATATTCTTCGCCCTCGTTGCCCGACCGCTGATACATGCCACCCAGGCCCACCGACATTTTCCAACCATCATGGTCATGTGAAAGATAGCGCAGATCGTAGGTCAGCGTGTGCAGTTTGAAGAACAGTTCATAGTCGGTGGTGCTCTCTTCGAACTCCTGTCGGCGGTTCTGCTGATAGCCCACGATGGCCTTCAGATAGCCCGAAGAAAGATTAATCGAGTTGTCCCACACCAGCTTGTAATGCTTCACCAGCTGGAAGGGCAACGACTTGCCATAGCTGGTGAGCGACGTCTGTTCGTGCTCCAGCTGGCCTGTCACGCCATCGCGCTCACCCTCCACAATGCTGGGTGTCTGGTGAAAGGCGGTCCACGTCAGTCGTGTGTGGCCCCACTGCCTGTTCAGTCCCAGCATGAGACGCCCTGCCCGCTCGCGAAACTGCGAGCCAGGCACGTAGCCGTCGTATTTGTTTTTGTAGGCGTGGGCCATCTTGTCGCTGAAGCGAGCGTCCCACACCACCCCCTTCTGGTTGCCAGCCATCGACAGCGTGTAGGCAAAGAGCCCGTTGTTGGTCTGATATTCTGTAGCCACGCTGCCACGCATGGTTCCTTCGGCCAACGTGGGCTGGGCATGGAGAATGACCACACCGGCCATGGCATCGCTGCCATACATGAGCGAGGCAGGGCCTTTCAGTATCTCGACCGAGCCCACGCTGCTGCCATCTACCTCCACGCCATGTTCGTCGCCCCACTGCTGGCCTTCCTGACGCACGCCTTCGCTCATCACCACCACGCGGTTGTAGCCCAGTCCGCGAATGATGGGCTTCGATATGCTGCTGCCCGTGGTGAGCTGGCTGACGCCTGGCTGACGGGCTATGGCATCGATGATGTTGGTCGATGCCGTGGCACGCAGTTCCTGCGGACTAATGACGCTCACGGGTGCCGTGGCATGCTTCATCTTCGTGCTGCCCGTGACGCCCGTCACCGTCAGTTCGTTCAGGCTCAGGTGGCGAAAAAACACATCGGTCGAGTCTTCGCCGTGCTGATGCCGGTTGGAGTCGTTGGGTTGTGCTGCCAGTGCCGTGCATACACACAGCAAAGGCAGAATGATATATTTTGCTTTCATTCTGTATTCTATATTTAATAATAAAAAATGTGTGTGTGTGTAAAACCTTGCAAAAAAAAAAATCAAGAGCAAGATGGGGGACCCCGTGTTACAATTGCGCCACAGCAGGCAACACGAATGCTGCTGAAAGGCTGAACCGGAAGCTTTCTGCAAACAGCAGCGCCCAGCATCACAACCAGCATGGGGGCTACTACGAAAGAAAGCGCCAAAAACTGACAAAGCACACACTGGTGGACTGAAAACGAAAGCTGTGCAAGGTGTCCGTGACACTGATGCTGCACACATTCAGCACAAGGTGTTTCGTCGGTCGTGGAAACTCCATGAACATGAAGCGACGACAACAGCAGCATTGGCACAAACGCTGCCAATAGCACCCAGGAGGCAAACAGTCGTCTCGTCGTTGGCTTCATGGCTGCAAAATTAATGTTTTTATTCTGAATCAAGCACCTTTTGCAAACATTTTTGATGACAAAAAGCAATAATACAGCCACGCCAAGCGTTTTTATGCAAATAAAAGCAACCAACCATAACAATGACTTACATAGGCGAACTCATTTCCATCGGTGTGGCCTTCTCATGGACGGCAACCGCCCTGCTGAGCGAGTTTGGATCGAAACGGCTGGGCAACCTCACGCTGAACGTGCTGCGCATGGGGCTGGCACTGCTGCTCTCACTGCTGCTGTTTGCCGTGACAACGGGCAGTCCCCTACCCTCTGGAATCTCTGCTGAGGCTTGCGGCTGGATGCTGCTGTCGGGACTGGTGGGCTATGTGGTTGGCGACTTCTGCCTGTTTCAGTGCTACATCATCATTGGCTCGCACTACGGACAGCTGTTCATGACGCTGGCACCGCTGGCAGCCGCCCTGATGGCATGGATCGCGCTGGGCCAGCACATGTCGCCCATGAGCATTGCGGCCATGCTCGTCACGCTCACGGGCATCGGTCTTTCTGTGCTGGGCCGTGGCCAGCACCACCGTCTGTCGCTCAAACTGCCCCTCAACGGGGTGCTCTATGCCGTGGGCGCCGCTGTGTGTCAGGGCGTGGGACTGGTGCTGAGCAAGGTGGGAATGGATCATTACGACACCACACAGCTGCCGACATGGCTGGTGCCCTTCAGTGCCAACTTCTTTCGCTGCGTGGCCGGCATCATTGGCTTCACCTTATTATTATACGCGCGCGAGGGCTTTGCCCCGTTGCGCCACGCCCTGCACGACCGCAAAGGCATGACCATTGCCACCGCCACCACCATTTTTGGTCCGTTTGTGGGGGTGGGCTTCTCGCTCATGGCCGTTCAGTACACCAGTGCCGGCATAGCCTCAACACTCATGGCACTCACGCCCATCATCATCATTCTGCCCTCGCACTGGCTGTTCCGTCAGCCCATCACCTGGCGCACCGTGGCAGGAGCCGTCATATCGGTGGTGGGTGTCAGTCTGTTTTTCTTGAGCTGAGGTGTGGTGTCCTTGAACAATTGCTCCGGTTAGTTGGTCTTGAACAATCTTTCCAACTAGTTGTCCTTGAATGGCAGCTCCAGCTGAATCCAGCGGGGCTTTTCACGAAACGGCTCCGCCTTCTGATTCGACACGCCCAACCCTATCAGGCGAATGGGATGCGAACCGAACTGCACCCCATGCATCAGCTGTTTGGCCAGGGGGAGTATGTCGGCCTTGGTGCGGAGCACATGGTCGACGGTGATGCTGCGCGTGATTTGCTGAAAGTCATGATACTTCACTTTCAGCGTGAGCGTTCGCCCCTCGAACTGGTTCTTCCGAATGCGGCGTTCCAGTTCGAGCACGGTGTGATAAAGTTCGATGGTGACCACCGACGGCGTGCTGATGTCGGCAGCAAACGTTTGCTCACAACTCACCGACTTGCGCTCCCACTCCGAAATCACGGGCCGGTTGTCTATGCCACGGGCAAAATCGTAGAACACCTGCCCCATCTTGCCAAACTCGTGCTCCAGATGTTGCAGCGAGCAGCGCCGCAAATCGGCCCCTGTGAAGATGCCCATGCGGTGCATCTTCTCAGCCGTTTTGTGCCCAACACCCCATATCTTCTGCACCTGCAACTGGTCAATGAAGTCCAGGGCCTTGTCGGGATGCACCACCGTGAGACCGTCGGGCTTGCGCCAGTCCGACGCTATCTTTGCCAGAAACTTGCAATAGCTCACGCCGGCCGAAGCGGTGAGCCCCGTGGTGTCCTTGATGCGCTGCTTTATTTCCTTGGCAATATCAACGGCCAACTCCACACCACGCTTGTTCTGCGTCACGTCCAGGAAAGCCTCGTCGAGCGAGAGGGGTTCTATCAAGTCGGTATAGTCGTGGAAGATGCCGTGAATCTGTTCCGACACCTCTTTATATTTATGATAGTGGGGTTCAACGATGATGAGCTGCGGACAAAGCCGCTTGGCCACCTGTATGGACTGGGCCGAATGAACGCCGAAGCGACGGGCTTCGTAGCTGGCAGTCGACACCACGCCACGCTCGGCATCATGGCCCACGGCCACGGGCTTGCCCTTCAGCTCTGGCTGGTCTCGCTGTTCAACGGCAGCGAAGAACTGGTCCATGTCTACATGAATGATCTTCATCTGAACAGAAACCACACAACAGGAACAAGGAGCGACGGCAGCAGGTTCAACGTCTTGCAGTCTTTCAGATTCAGCAGTCCAAGCCCGCTGCCCGTAATCATGATGCCGCCCACGATGAGCAACTCCGACATCAACTCGTCGCTCACGGCAGTGCTGCTGAGCTGGGCTGTAACGTAGAACAGGCCCTGCCAAAGAAAAAGCACAGGGGCAGCCAGCACCATGCCGAAACCATAGGTAGAAGCAAAGATGGTGCTGCTCACAAAATCGAGCGTGGCATTGGTGAAAAGAAACGTATGGTCGCCTTTCAGGGCCGAGATAACAGGGCCCAGCATCGACAGCGGCCCAATGCAATAGAGCAGGATGGCGGTGCTGAGTCCGTCGCCCAGTTTGGCCTCTGCCTCTTTGCCCGAACGCCTGTTGACCAGGCGTTTGAAGCGTCCGTCGATGTCGAGCCATGTGCCAACAACGCCGCCTACGGCCAGGGCCACAATGAACAATACGGGATACTGGCTCTTGGGCAGATTGCCAATGGTGGCATTCAGTCCTATGGCCAGCGAGGCCAAGCCCAGGCCCGTGTAGAGTGTGTCTTTATATTTTTCCCTGATGCCACGGTTCAGCCATGTGCCAAGCAGTGTTCCTGCAATGATGGTGCAGGTGTTTACAATGGTTCCTATCATGCGTGTCGTTTTTGTGAAACTCTCGCTTTTGCGATGCGCAACTCTTCGAACTTACCTTCGGTTCAGAATCACAGGTATCTGTTTTTAATCGCATGCAAATATACACAAATGTTTTGCTTTTAATGCGTAATATTGGATGAAAATAGTGCTATAAGACCTGATTTTAACAATTTCGGGGGCATCGAACATGAATTTTTCAACAAGACCAGAAACAAGCCGCTTTCGGCCTTTCCTCAGAACAATGGCCGAAAGCGGAACTTGTTTTTACGAACGATTTGGTTGCAAACGGCAATCAGAGCAAACGGCCAACAGCCTTTGCCTCGTCGCCCTCGAAGACCAGCACACTGGTGACGGTCTCATAGTTCATCTGCACAAATTGCAGCAGCTGCACGGCCAGGAAAGCATTGTCGCGCGACTGGCACACCTCGAGCATGTAGTTTCCGTTCACCACAGGCTGAGGACGAAATGTGCCAATGGCCTTCGCTATCTCGCCTTTCGGGGCAGAAAGGATTTGCTTCACGCGCTCGCCATCGGCAGGCGAAAACTCCAGGATGCGGACATCGATGATGCTTCCTGTTTTCTGATAGGATGCTGTGGTCTTCAAGCCCAGCATCGACTTGGTGATATTCACACGTTCGTCAGTGCAGATGGTCTTCCACATCTGCAGGTTCTTGATATTCGACATTTGTTTTTTTTTTTTTTTTTTATTGTTGTGTTAAAGTCTTTCCAACCCTTCTCTTCAAGAAAAGACTCTAACAAAGAAGTCGCCTCAGCGCTATGACATAATAGAAGCGCGGAAGCGACACTCCTGCGCGCACACTTTGAATGCGGGTGTTGCGGCACAGGAACACACCGTTAAAACAGTTCGACGAATAGCTCGATGCTCCGTGCCCCATGCTGCGGCCCGGCTTTCCGCCATAGGTGGGCAACACACGCGAAGAACGCGAAGAGCCAATGCGCTGCGACGATTGCGACTTGACAAGAGCCTGCCCAAACGGGCGTTGCCGTTCTTCCATCCACGAACTGACCAGCCCGTTGTGCTGTTCTATACAAGCATCTTGATGGGAAGGAAGCCGCACCACGTCCTGAGCGCTGATCCACGACAGCGAATCAGCAAGGCCACACAGCAGGACTACTATCAGCCACAGACGCAGGAACATCTTTTTCATGGCTACAAAAGTACAAAAAACAAGCGAATGAGCCAAACTTATTTGGCGTTTTATGAGCAACTTTTCGACCAAAACCTTTGCCGTTTGAAGAAATACTCGTAATTTTGCAGCCAAAATCAACGCAAACAATGGCAAACAACTTAAGATTCCAGGTAGTAGAAGAGGCTTTCATGAAGCGAGCACTGAACGTGGAAACTCCCCAGGAACGTCCTTCTCAGTATTTTGGCAAATATGTGTTTAACCGCGAGAAGATGTACAAATATCTGCCAAAAGACATCTACGACAAACTGATTGACGTGATTGACAATGGCGCCCGACTGGACCGTTCGATTGCCGACGCCGTGGCTGCCGGCATGAAGCAATGGGCCATCGAAATGGGGTGCACCCACTACACTCACTGGTTTCAGCCACTGACCGAAGGCACTGCCGAGAAGCACGATGCCTTTGTGGAGCACGACGGCAAGGGAGGCATGATGGAGAAGTTCAGCGGCAAGCTGCTTGTGCAGCAAGAGCCTGATGCCAGCAGCTTTCCCAACGGCGGCATTCGAAACACGTTCGAGGCGCGTGGCTACTCGGCTTGGGATCCCACCAGCCCCGTGTTCATCATCGACGACACGCTGTGCATCCCCACCATATTTATATCCTACACAGGCGAAGCACTCGACTACAAAGCTCCGCTGCTGCGTGCCCTGCATGCCGTGAGCAAGGCTGCTACCGACGTTTGCCAGTATTTCTACGACGACGTGACGAAGGTGCAGGTGAACCTGGGCTGGGAGCAGGAATATTTCCTGGTGGACGAGGGACTCTACAGCGCCCGCCCCGACCTGATGCTGACGGGACGCACCCTGATGGGACACGAAAGCGCCAAGAACCAGCAAGACTTGGAGATTCAGGCACTGGAACTGAGCATTCCCTGCAAGACGCGCCACAACGAGGTGGCTCCCAACCAGTTTGAGCTGGCCCCCATCTTTGAGGAGTGCAACCTGGCCGTAGACCACAACATGCTGCTCATGTCGCTCATGAAGAAGGTGGCCCGCAAGCATGGCTTCCGCGTGCTGCTGCACGAAAAGCCGTTCGACGGCATCAACGGATCGGGCAAGCACAACAACTGGAGCCTCAGTGCCGACAACGGCGTGTTGCTGCACGCACCTGGCAAAACACCGGAGGAGAGTCTGCGCTTCATCACCTTCATTGTGGAGACGCTCATGGCCGTATACCGCCACAACGGACTGCTGAAGGCCAGCATCATGAGTGCCACCAATGCCCACCGACTGGGCGGCAACGAGGCACCGCCTGCCATCATTTCGAGTTTCTTGGGCAAATATGTTTCCGACATGCTCGATGCCATTGAGCAGACGTCGAACCTGCAACTGCAGTCAACCAACCTTTCGCGCGAAATCGACATTCCACAGATACCCGACCTCATTGTTGACAACACCGACCGCAACCGCACCTCGCCCTTTGCCTTCACCGGCAACCGCTTTGAGTTCCGTGCGCCTGGTTCGAGCGTCAACTGTGCGTCGGCCATGATTGCCCTCAACGCTGCAATGGCCGAAGCACTGCAATCCTTCAAGAAACGGGTCGATGCCAAGATTGCCGAATATGAGCAAATGCCCGAATATGCAGAAGGCACTGGTCACACGCCCAAGTTCCACGCCATCATCGATGTGCTGCGACAGGACATCAAGACCTGCAAGCCCGTGCGTTTCGATGGCAATGGCTACTCTGAGGAATGGGTGAAAGAGGCTGCCAAGCGCGGACTGGACGTGGAAAAATCGTGCCCTGTGATTTTTGAGCACTACCTGGACGAGTCGTCCATCAAGATGTTTGAGAGCACCAAGGTGATGAACCGCAAGGAACTGGAGGCCCGCAACGAAGTGAAATGGGAAATGTATGTGAAGACCGTGCAAATAGAAGCCCGCGTACTGGGCGACCTGGCCATGAACCACATCATCCCAGTGTCGACCCACTATCAGAGCCAACTCATCAAAAACGTGCAGGGCATGAAAAGCGTTTTCAATACGGAGAAGGCCGAACGCCTGTCGGCACGCAACATGAAACTGATTGAGGAGATTGCCGAACGCACCGAACGCATTGAGCAACTGGTGGAGGATCTGACCGAAGCACGACGCGTGGCCAACCGCACTCACGACATTCACCAGCGTGCCATTGAGTATCATGACACCGTTTGTCCCCACATGGAAGCCATCCGGCAAGAGGCCGACCACCTGGAAATGATTGTGGAAGACGGACTGTGGACGCTTCCCAAATATCGCGAGCTGCTATTCATTCGATAGCAGCTCCTTTGTGTTGATCATCCTTCACAACCTCTTTTTTCTTGGAAAACCTGAGTCGGGGCTTCACTTTCATCTTGTGCATCTCGGTGGTGTTTGTAAACGAGAACTCCAAAGCCAGCCCCGTCAGACTGCGGTTCATGGTCACTTCGCCTTTGGCCAAGGCACCGTCGCTATGAATTTCGGCCTCGATGTCTTTCATGGAAATCATCCTGTAGCCCACCTTTCTCACATTGGCATTCACACTGCCAATGGGCAGTTTTCCGCCCTTTTCCTTGCGCATGGCTGCGGTGCGCTCTTTCGAAATGTCAACGCTGAACGTTGCAGAGCAATCAATGTTGCCCAACCAGTTCATTTGGAACAGTGATCCTAACCTCAGCGAATCGGTGTCCACGGTGCCCGTCACAAATTTCTTCTGGTCATCGATTTCGAATTCAAAGTCTACATTACCCAACTCCGTGGTCAGTAGACCACGAAACTGCTCTTTTTTCCACAAGATGTCAAAGTTGCCACGATAGCCAATCACACCCAGAGCATAGATTTGGTTCATCATGTACTTCTTCACCGTGAATTGGTTGATAATCTTGTCCTTGATACCTGGCTTGGCCACCATGTCGTGCACAGAAAAGTGCAAGGCCAACTGCCGTGCGTTTTGCAAATTGCGCAAAACGCCAGCTGCATTAATCGTTAGTTTTCGGTCATCAGTATCAATGCGAATGCCACGGAACGACATGCCTTGGTCGGTGCCACTGATGCTCACCAACACATTCAATGGAATGGAGAAGTTCTTCAAGGCTGGCGCAAAAGGACGCGAAATGTCTTTCAGGATGGCTCTTGCCCTGACGCTGTCGGCATGATAGCTCAGCGATTCCTTTTCCCGACTTCCGGAAAGACTCGTACTGTCGCCCTTGGCTGGCAGCAGGAACTGGGCCTTGGCAATATCAATGCGCGTGTCAATCTGTTTCACCACCACATCGGTCAGCAACATGTTGCGGCCAGCCAAGGCAACGTTGCCCGACACGTTCAGGTCGAACCCTGCCACTGTATCCACTGCATGACACTTGCCTACGCGCAGACTGAGCGAATCTTTTTCAGCATACAGAACATCCACACTGGCATCGGTCACAAAGTCCATGTGCCCCCAATCAAAGGCACCGCGTTTCGGTCTTCCTGTGTTTCGTCGTGGCTCATGGTTGTCACTCTTGATTTTCACCCCAGCCATTTCAATGTGCTTCTCGCCGTCGAGAGCATAAGTGGCCGTGAGCTGGCCTATGTCAAAATGCCAAAGAATCGTGTGCTTGGCCGTGCGTTTCAGTTTTCCTCCTTTCAGATGATGCAGGGTGAGGATGTGCTTGCTGCCCGAATGATTGTAGACGGCCTTGTCCATGGAAAAGTCTTCGCCGTTGTAGTTCACATGCAAGTGCTCCATCACGGCATCCCTCAGACTCATCTTGAAGGCTCCGTTCTTGCCGCCTTCCACGGTGGGCTCTTTGTCCTTTTTCTTCTGCTGCATCACATCTATCAAAAACTGGTAGTTGGGCACGCCATCGTCGGGCTTCAGCAGGAGCAGCCCCACATCACGGGCATTGCATTTGCTCAGTTCCAACCGTCCGCGCAGCAAGGCCAACAGGCGCACCCGACCACCAATTTTTCCCACCTTGAGCAAATCGTGCTGCTGCTGGTCTTTCAGTTCAATGCCATAAATGCTGGCTTGTTGCATCAGCAGGTTCAGCCCGATGTCGTCGACAGCAACCTCGGTATGCAACTCTTTTGAAAGGGCCTCGGTGGCCAAATGGATGAGCCGCTGCTTCACATAGCTGCTGTTGGCCACCAACGTAATGACCAACGCCACGGCCACCAACACGGCCACAATCCAGATAACAACACGTAATTTGCGCATCTTTTTTTCTTTAAAGAGCAATCAAGCTATTTGCGAATTTCTATATGGGAATCGCAATGTTAATATTTCTATTTGGAATCGCAATGATAATGGAAGAAATCTACGTCGACATGGCCGCCTGCCTTCTTCGTGGCATAGTTGAAGATGGCAAACTTGCTGCCCATGAAGAAGCGACGATAATCAAACGCCATGCGATAGTTTTCCGTACCTATTTGCTCCCACTGCTCGCCGTCAAGGCTGTAGTAGAAGTTGGCCGCATCGTTGTGACCGGGAACAAAGTCGCCATCGATGCGCAGCCAAATCTTGTTGGCGCGAGGATAAAGCTGCGAAAGGGCAACGGTCTTCACAATCTTTTCATCGACGGCCGTCACGGCCTTCTCCCGATCAGTGAGCCGCACGGCCTGTTCGCTCATCTCGAGAGCAACCGTTTTGCCCTTCTTCTTCAGCGTGAGCACGCCCGAATCGCCGTTGAAGGCACAGAATCCGGCACAGTCGCCATCCTTCATTTTCGAGAAGTCCATGCAAATGCTGCCACTGCATGTGGGGCCCTCCATGCGCTGAGTGAGCGTGTTGGGTGCCAGATACAGATTGGGCACCACCCTGCTGGTCTTCAGCCGCAGGAATCCTGGACGCTCGGTGAGGCTCCACGCCTGGTCCACAGGATTGTGGTTCCACTGCCAGCACTTTGCCAACGGAGCACGGAGGGATGGGGATGATGCAGTGCCTGCCGCAAAATCGTCGCTGCAAACAATGCTGGCAGCAGGCTCGCCGCTCTTCAGCGGTCGCATGGTGGCGGGCACCTTGCCGTTCTCGTCGCCCAGCATGGGCCAACCGTCAATCCACCGCACGGGCGAAAGTGTCAGCACACGCCCCACTCCACCACGGTCTTGGAACATGATGCCATACCAGTCGCCGTCTTCAGAGTCAACAATGGTGCCTTGAGCCAGATAGGAAAAGCCGCCAAAGTCGCTCTCCAGAATCACGTTTTTCTCCCATTTGCCATTCAGATCCTTGGTGCGATAGCACACCTCCCGCCGATGACGGCCTGGCGCATAAACATGACTGATGAGCAAAGCATAATAGGTGCCGCGATGTTTCACCACACGGGTGCCTTCAAGCAGTCCGCGCTCGTCGGCCTCACGCTCAAAGTAGTGACGGTTGCTGCCTTCGACCACGCCCTTCAGGTCACGGGTCAGCTGGCACATCTCCCCCGTTCCGTAGAACACGTAGGGGGTTCCATCATCGTCGAAGAACAGGGTGGCATCGTGAAAATGACGCAGACGCGCATGGATGGTCCACGGGCCCTCGGCCTTTTCGGCCGTAAAGATATAGGTCTGCCCCATGGGCCCTGCCTCGTTGGGGGCCAACAGTGCATAGAACCTGCCGTCGTGATACTTCAGCGAAGTGGCCCACTGGCCACGTCCATACACGGTGCCTTCCTGCAGGTCGTACTTGGGCGAATCGGTCAGTCGATCGAACACATAGCCCACCGTCTGCCAGTTCTGCAAATCCTTCGACTGCATGATGGGTGCACCGGGCATCAGGTGCATGGTGGTGGAGACCATGTAGAAGGTGTCGCCCACCCGAATGACATCAGGATCGGGCACATCGGCCCAAAGCATGGGATTCTTGATTTGCGCTCCGACAGAGCTGACAAAGAAGAGAAAAGAGAAAAACGAAGTAAACAAATATTTTGCCATCATATTTATGCCTTTAATATCGTTTGCAAAGTTAATGATTATTTTGCAAAACGACGAATCATCAATATCTTTTTCCACACATTATTTATAATATAACAGAGTGGGCAGACCTGCCATCTGCACGCCTGCCCACTGAGTATTAAAAGGTATGGTTGATTTCTTACTTCTTCACAACCTTTTCAACTCGCACGGTGCCGTCGCTCATGTACTTCTTCACGATAGCAACACCGGGCTTAGCCGAAATGATGCGGCGTCCATTCAGGTCGTAGAGCTCCAGAGCGCGAACCTTGGCAGGTGCCACGGTCTTCGACTCAACGCCCGACTCAATCATTTCCTTCACAGCAGCCAGGTCGGCAGCATAGTCGTAGCCTTCGATGGGCAGGTTGAGGTAGAGGCGAACCTCATTGAAGAAGGTGTGCGAAGCATCACCAGCATTCACACCAATGGTAAGGATGCCGTCGCTCACAGCCACGTCGGGAATCACAACATTCGAAGCAGCTTCGTCGGCGAAGGAGAATGCCTGACCATGAACCTTAGCAACTTCGGTGTACTCAAGACCGTCGGAAGTTGTTGCGTAAGCATAGTTGCCTTCATTTTCGGCTTCACTGCCACGCTCGCTGAAGCCATACTGGATGGTGTAGATACCTGCAGGCAGGTCTTCAATGGTCTGCTCAACGCGATAGCTGCCACCCCATGTCTGGAACATGCAGTCAACGGCCATATCCTCATTTTCACCAGTATGTCCCCAACCAACGGTCAGACCAGGACGCTTGTAGCCTTCAGGAGTGGTCCATCCAGGAACATTGTTCTCATTGAAGTCCAGTCCTGCATGCTGCTTATAGGTGTTGGGGTTCTTCACAAACACTGTCATGTCATAGGCTGCAGGCTTGTCCTCAAAGGTTTCAGGATCCATCACAGGCTCGAACGTAGCGTCGCCCGGTGTGGTGATGCGGGTATAGAGTTCCTGCTTCAGGAGCATCTTCAGATTTTCGGCAATGTTGTCATCATCAGTCAGAGCCTTACGAGCAGCAACCACCATCGGGATGGCCTCGGCGGCAGCCACGGCAGCAGAGTCTTTCTTGTCGGGAGCAATCAGGTTCACCAGTGCATCGGCACCCAGACGCAGGCGGTCAACCAGCACAGCTACGCCAGTGCCCTTGCCACCACGCGCATTTTCAGGAGCAGAAACGCCCTCCGTGAAGAGCAGCTGAGCAATGTTCACATTGTCCTTCAGTTCATCAATAGCAGGAGTCAGTTCTGCGTCTTCCTTCAGCACATCGTAGCTGTAGAACAACTGCCACTGGGGAGCAGCCTCAGGATCGGCAATCGTGTCGGCCACATTGCGCCACTCTGAAGTGCCATGATACTTGTCAACGGTCTCAGACACCTGAGCATAAAGCTGGTGACCGGCAAACTTGTTCTCCCTGTTCTGACGAACCACGTCGATGGCCTTCTTGATCACCTCGTCGTAGCTGTCGCAGAGGGCACGGTGGTCGTTCATAGCCTTGGCTGCGGCATCCAGAACTGTGGCAGCGGCATCGTATGCAGAAGGAGCTGTATAGGCAGGACCTTCGGCCTCATACTTCTGAATAGCAGCATCCAGCGCATTGTAAGCCTCACCGGCATAACGCTCGCCACCGCAAGCATTGCGCACGCTCTTGGCATTTTCAAGAGAAGTTTCCAGCAACTTCGTCGACTTCAAGCCAGGCTGATAAGGCTCATGCTTCACACTGGGGTTGGCAAAGATAATTTCCACCATACCACCTCCCAGGTCGCCATTTGCATTGGCAGCAGGAGTCCACTTCAGTCTGTAGTTGCCAGTGGTCTCAGGAGTCCACTCAATATCGATAGAGTTAGAACCAGAAACCACAATGTTCGTAGCACCATTCAGAGAACCCTTGTTGGGATCAACCTGAGTAAAGAGCACTTCGTCGTTTTCGTTCAGAATCTCAAACTTGGTCCAGGTGTCACCCTTCCAGTTCATACCATTGTAGTGAATGGTGTATTTCCGTCCACCAGTCATCGTCAGCTCATAGCCTTCCATCATACCATATTCCACGATGCACTGGTCAGGAGTGGTGTTGTTGGTGCGGGTATAGAAGCCGCGAGTGAACTCACCGCCATCGCTGAAAGTCTTCATGTTAGCGCCGGAACCGAAGTTTTCGCCCTGCATGCGCTGTGTGCCGTCATAAACCATGTACCAGCCCTCAGGAATACCACCACCTGCAGTAGGAGTGAAATAGTCGGGCAGCAAATCCTCAGCCACGTCGTTAGGATCGGGCACGAACTTACCAACATTCACCACGAAAGTAGTATCATTGAAGTCCTTTTCAGAAGTAATCACCTCGGGGAAGATCTTTGTGAGGTGAATAGCATATTCGCCGGTGGGCAGGTCGCCCTCGCTGGTGCGAGTCAGCGTCACTTCAGTAGCATGTCCTGTTGCAGGCGTCTTGGTCATGGGCTGACCATTAATCGTGGCCACAAGCTTTTCGCAGTCCACATCCTTGTCGAACGTCACCTTGAAATCGCGGATGCTGTTGGGCAGGTTGAACGAACCTGGCTCAGGATCGGCACTGGCCATCACAGGGTTAGCGTAGGTATAAGCATAAACATCGTCCATGTCCTCATCGAGTTCGGCAGGACCATTATAGTTGGCCACAGGCTTACCGGCATTCACGCCATCAGCATAGAGCAGCTGGTGCTCAGGATCGGCAGGATTCTCGAAAGTAACAATCACTTCCTCAGCATCGCTCTCCAGACGGTCTTCCAGGAAGATGAAGAAACGGCCATCGGCAAAAGCCTCAACCGACTCTACGTCGTACTCCTCACCATCGGCAGTAACAGTGACGCACTCAGCCGGGAAAATCAGACGGGGCTGACCAGTGGCTGCCACGAGCTCGGCAATATTGGTCTTGAAGCCAAAGTCGAACTTAACAATGTCCTTGTAGTAAGTAACGGTAGTACCAAACTTGTAAATCTCGAACTTGATGTTGTCGAAGTAGTAGTTGTTGGCTGCTGTGTGGTTGTCAGGGTTCAGGTTGAAAGCCACCGAGAGCAACTGCTTGTCAGCCTTCGACTGGTCGGCAGTCACTTCGCCTTCCTTCGTAAATGTGGCCCAGTCGGTTCCGAAATCGACATTGCCAAACATATCCCAATGAATGTAGTCAGAAGGCTCAGCATGAGCTTGCGTACCAACAGAAGCAACCTCGTCGGCACGATAGTCGAACGAAACGCGATACTTTGTTCCTGCTGGCACAGGCTCGTTGAAGCGGAACCAGAACTGGTTGTCATAGTCGTTGCTTTTCTTGTCGCCAGTAGTCACTTGCACACCACGGCTGCCATCTACGCCAACACCGTCAAGAATTTCAGAGTTCAAAACTTCTGTGGCATTATCGCCAATGTTCAGCTTGGTGAAGAACGAACTGTTGTCGTCGCCTTCCATGTCGCTGTTGTTGATCAGGTTGGTCCAGCCCACCTGCTGAGCAGGATCGGCCTTCTCTGCCTCAACCATGTAAAGGGTAGCCTTACCATCCCAGGTGGCTGCCTTGATGGAATGGAAATGCACGAATCCCCACTCTTTCTTCACTTTGATAAGGTCAACGATAATGACGCCGTCCTCATCAACCTTGTAGAACTCATTTGCCCACGTTCCGTTAGTTCTTGAGGGCTGAATGACCAGGCAGTTCGACTGAGCCTTGTCCTCATTGAACTGTCCATCCTTCACAGTGCGATTGATAAAAATGCGAGCATCGGCCTCTACGCTGCTTTCAACCTTCACGTAAAGCTTAGCATAGTCGCCCAAATCCACCCAACCATTGCAATTGGTGTCGCCAAAGGGACAGGACTGTGGATTTTCGAAATCGCAGGTAGCTCCTTCACATGGACCTATCTTCTGTGCATCAGCACCAAAGCCATCATAGCTGAACACCATGTCGGCAGTCAACTGGATGCGCTCACCTGCACTCGCATTAATAGCACCCAGTGCGCACAGCACCAGGGCCATAAACGAATAGTACATTTTTTTCATGTGCATAAAGTTTTAGTTAATAATATGGTTTAAAAGAAAATTATCACACTTTTGTGTATGAATCACGATGCAAAGATAAAGCCCTTCACGCGGAAGGGCTTTATCATTTGTTTCATAGAGTTTCAAAATTGTAAAAAACGTTTCAGAAACTCTATTTCATAAAATATCGTCTACTTTATTTGAAAAGCATCTTCTTGCCATCAACAATGTAGAGTCCACGGGCGGGCTGAGCCACACGACGACCCTGCAGGTCGTAAACGATGCCAGCCACCTTGGCAGTGCTGATCTCCTGAATGCCAACAACCACTGAGGGATCGAAAGCGCCCTTGACCATGCCCATCTGCCCAATGGTGCCGGTAGGACTTGTCCAACCCGTCTTGATAGAATTCAGGTGAACATACTCAAAGCCTCTCAGGTCGACGAATGCCAGGCCGTTCTCGCCAACGACAGGATTCCTCTCAACAAGAGCTCCGCCATTGCCGTCGCCGCCGCCGTTGCCAACCTCAAGACGGTTGAGCAGCACACGCAGCTGCATGCCAGGCGTGCCAATGATTGCTAATGAATCATAGCCAGTGAGGTCGGCATACTGCAGGTAAGCAACGCTGCCATTGCCATAGACAAGCTTTCCGGCACCAAGTTCTTCGCCAATGTGGTTCTCGAAGCCAGGCTGCTCCTCGGTGATTTCGCCATCAGGATAGTTGCTGGTCCACACATGATACATGTCGCTGGTCAGGTTGTAGAAGCCGTCGGCAATGTGCACGGGAGTCTTCTTCACCTCGATGCTGTAGATGTGGCAGCCGCTGGTGTTGTAGACCACGATGTTGCCTGCCTCAGCCTCGGTGATGTCCCAGGTGAAGGTGTCCTTGGTCTTGGGCTTGAACGAATCGCCAATCTTGTTGGCTGCGTTGATAGAGCCTTTATAGAGTTCCACGCCACGGGCGTCGCTGGGCTTGTGCGACTCTACCACCATGGTGATGCTCATGCCTGCAGGCACGTTGGGCAGTTCGAAGCAAGGCACGCTCTTGCCGCCGCCACCCAGCCACAGATACTGCGGGCCGTCGTAGGTGCCAAGCGTAGTAGAAGGATAGTTCACGGCGATGGCCAGCGAACGGTTCTGTGCATAAGCCTCAGAGAACTTCAGGCCCTTGAGCTCTTCAACGAGCACGCCATTGGCATAGAGCTGACCGTAAGCATCGGTCTTGCCCTGGTGCCAGAAGCAGTTGTCCTTTGAAGCCTCGGTGGGCTCCTGCGGATTCAGGTTGCCATTCTTGTCGGTCTGGGCAGGATCTTTCTCAACGTCGCTCCAGCCGTTGAAGATGGAACGTGCAGCGTCGGCCTTCAGGTTGGCCACGGTAGCCTCGGTCCAGTTGGTGAAGTTCCACTTTGCGGGATAGGTGTAGGTGGGTTCAGCCACATCGGTGGGAATAATCTGCTCAGCAGGCTTCTCCTCGGGGAACTGCACCAGACGGAAGCGGGTGAACGACATCCAGTTGTACTGCATCTCGGTGACGCCACGCACGCCAATCACGATGCTGTCGGCATCGGCCAGTACGAACTCAACAGAAGCATCGTTCCAACCACGGTTGAACAGACCACCGGCAGCGCCAATAGACACGGCCTTGGTAGAGTCTGCACCGGCAAACAAAGACAGAGCGACGTCAGCTGCAGAACGAGTGGTGGCTGTGAGCTGATACTTACCTGCGGGCAGGGCTATCTTCTGCTGGAACGTAACGTCCCAAGCCTGGGCACCCCAGTTGCCGCCGTCGAAATACTTGTGAGCAGCATTGTCGGAGCCATCGGTGAAGGGCTCGCCATCAAGAATATTGATAGAGCCACCAGAACCAGCGCCCAGCACGGTCTGCCAGCCATTGGTGCCATCATTGGAATCGGGGTTCTTGATAGAATCGGTCATGATCTTTGCATTCTCCAGACCTTCGAGCAGTGCGCTCGACTCTGCATACTGGCGGTAAGCCTTCTGCAGGGCGGCAGTCTTTGCAGCGGCATCGGCAGCGTTGGCAGCAGTGGCCTCAGCGGCAGCCTCGGCAGCCTGCTTCTTCTCGTCAGCTGCGTAGTTGAAGACGTAGCTGGCCATTGCCTTCTTGGCGTCGGCCAGAGCCACATAGGCAGGCTGGGCAGAAGTGAAGGCAGTCGTTGCATTGGTCAGGGCAGAGATAGCAGCCTTATAAAGATCGGCAGTAGGTTCTGCAATCTCGGAATTGTCGGCTATTGCTTTCTCAAGAGCAGCTTTCTCGTCGCCTGTGATAGCAGCATTGGCCTCGTTGGCCAAAGCAGCCTTGGCAGCAGCCAACACCTTCTCATATTCGGGCTGGAAGAATTCGGCTGGAATCTCGCTGGTCAGATAGGTCAGACGGAAGTTATCCCACACCGTCCAGTCCGTGCCAAGATGCTGGATCTTCTTCACGCCAATGGTCATCTTGCCACCAATTACAGTCACTTCGGTCGACTGCTCATAGAGGCCCCGACCGAAAGCGTCACTTGCATCGGCCTGAGAGAACGGCATCTTGCCGAAAGCGGCTACGGCAGTCTCATCGGCAATACTGGTGAGAGGATACTCATTATCGTTGATATAAACGAATGAATTGATAACCTCTGTACCATCTGCATGAGCAGCAGCTGCCACATCATTAGTATTAGCATCTGTATTGTTGTAACGATAGAATCCGTTCCAAGTAAGCCTGTAAACACCATCGGGAACATTTATAGTCTGATAGACGTTGAAGTTCTGTGAGTTACCACCCCACTTCTCTGCATTCATGTTGGTTTGTGCTCCGCCAACGTTATAGGCGTCACCTTTCCAAGCTTCGGTGTTGCGCTGGTCGCCACGGTTATAGTTATTGGCCTTGATGAAGAAGGTGGCGTCTACAGGATTCTCGCGCGTTGCAGCAGCCATATCTTTCAGGATTTGATCCTTTACGCCCTCCGGAGTAACAATAATCCACAAACGAGGTTCGTCACTCAGTGCAAGGTTGTCATTAGCATCAATGCTCAGATACTTTGTGCCGTCAGTGATATAGAAGCCGAAGTCCTGCTCCAGCAGTCCCCACTCAGCAGCAGACGCATCCATATAGAGATTGCTACCCAAGAAATGCTTTTCTCCACCAGCACTCACCTTCGTGTCAATGGTCACCATCTTGGTTTCCGCATTTGTCTTCAAGGTCAGGTCAAGACCAATTTCGCCAATGATGCCATGGGTGCCATAGTCATTGCCTGCAGCAATAAACTTGCCACTCTCGGCGTCGATAATATAGACAGGGCCATCATAAGTAAAATAATTAACGGGAACCTCATAGGTCGTAGTTTCTTCGTTCTTGTCGGCCAGCGTCACAACCACGCTGTTCATCTGGGTGTTCTTGGCAACAGCCAGCACCACATTGGTAGAGTTGCCTTCCCACAGGCCCGTGGCAGCAACCTCGCCATTGATGGTGTTGGTGGTTTCCCACTTGCCATTGTTGAACACCACCTTAGTAATGGCCTTGCCTTCGGGAGCCTCGAGGGTCATGCTGCCACCGTACATGCGCAGCTGAGGACCATTCTTTGTGCTCCAGTAGCGGTTGGGAGTAGCAGCCTCACTGGGGGTGATGGTCATCACCACACCGTCAACAGTGTTCACCTCGTCCATGTTAATGTCGCCAGCCTGACTTTCGTTGGTCGACGTTGCATGGTTAGAAGCATTGAAGTCGAAAGTCACGTCATTAGAAACAGGAGCAGCCTCCTTGTAGAGATACAATCCTGTAACGGTGACCATTGCACGGCTCTTTATTGAATGCAGATGGGCAAATCCCTTATCTGCTGCGAGCTGCTTCACATCAACCGCAAATACATTGTTATCGACCGAGAAGTATTTGTTATGCCAACCGTCCAGGGTGTTATCTATCAGGTGAGACTCTGATTCTGTTGCGTTCCATTGTCCATCATTCACATCACGATTCAGAAGAATACGCGGAGTTCCTTCAGTCACAGTGACATAAAACTTATCATAGGCAGAAAGATCTGCAAAAGTGAGAAGAGCTACAGAAGAGTTACCATAGACCATGTTAGAGGGCTTGAAAAGGTCATACGAGCACCCCGTAGCCTTGCTGGTGGTAGGTGCTGTTGCACTGTCCCACTCAAAGAACTGAGCTTGTGTGAGATCTGTAAAGCCTTCCTTCAGTTCCAAGGCAGCAATACCTGCCGTAATAGCGTTGGAAGCAGTATTCAAACTTTCCACAGTAGCATCGGAAGCCTGCAAAGCGGCCTCACCAGCGGCAATGACTCCACCCAAAGATGCGAACGAAGCCTCTGTGTAAGCAAAAGCATTGTACATCTTGGCCTTGGTGATAGCCTTCGACAATTCATCCTTCGGCATTGACAGGGGATCGTCGGGACGCTCCAAATAGACTGCCGACACTTTGAATGAAGCAGGAGTCGTGCCCCATGTCCCATTCTTGGAATCTTCCCAGTTACTGCCAGACAGAACGATTCTTGTGACGTTGTTGAGATTTGTGACATTGCCACTCAACGTAAATTCCATCTTGCCAGTAGCGGTCACTTTGAAGGTGTTGCTGAAGTTTGAATCGTCTCCATTGTACACCAAGATACGGAAGAAATCGGCATTCGTGAGCTCATCAGTCACAACGACGAGTTTCTCCCAACCTCGCAAATCACCTTTTGGCAAGTCGAGCTCAGGCTGTAGCTGATTTCCGTAAGTGGCAGTCCAAGAGAACGACACAGCCGTGCCATCCCAACGCTCGCCGTACTTACTTAGGTCAGCAGACACCTGCTCTGCCAAAACATTTGTCACTCCCATTACTAATAGCAACAGGGTGAAAAGCATTTTTGTAAATACTTTCATGTTAAACGTTTTTTTGGTTAATAATTAAATAAAAAATAAAAAAAGGTTACAATAATGTGACTGCAAAGATACATTATATATTAAAAAGGTGCTTTTCGTTTTGTCTCATAGTGTTTACTTTTTTGAACACGCCCCATTTCCAACTGCCTGGCGCCTCCATTCGTTCAGTATTGAGCCCAAATACAATTTGTTTTCAGCACAAATACAATTTGTTTTCAGCACAAATACAACTTGTATTCAGGCTGAATACTGACTCAAACTGTAGGGAATGGAGCTGGCAAAGCACCACAAAAAAGACGCTGTATCAAAAAAAGACTACGAATTTCGCGAATTATACGAATTTAGTAGTCCTTGATTTTCAAGTGGCTGTAAAATAATTCGTATAATTCGCGAAATTCGTAGTTTATGTTTTGTCTGTTCTATTAAGACTCTTCGCGCTCGGCATACTCAGAGGGAGCCACGCCAAAATGCTTGCGGAAGATGGTGGAGAAATGGGCCAGGTTGGAGAAGCCCACGGTGTAGGCCACCTGGGTGACGTTGATTTTCTGCTCCTTCAGCAGGCGGGCGGCCTGCTCCAGACGAATGTTGCGGATGAACTCGCTGGTGGAGATGCCCGTCATTTCCTTCATCTTGCGGTGCAACTGGGCACGGCTGATGCCCACCTCCTGCGTGAGCATGTCTACATTGAAGTCGCTGTCGCCCAGGTTCTTGTTGATGGCCTTCATGATGCGCTCCATGAGCAGCTCGTCGTTGCCCTTCACTTCGGGCATTTCCACCTTGTCCGTTTGCTGCTGTGCACCGCTGTACTTGCCTTTCAGACGCTGGCGGTTGTGAATGAGGTTCTCTATGGTCACGTGCAGCTCTTCCATGTCGAAGGGCTTGGCCAGGAAGGCATCGGCACCACGCTCAAGGCCCTCAAGACGGTTGCCCACGTCGGCCTTCGAAGTGAGCATGATCACGGGCACATCGCTGATGTTGAGGTTGCTCTTGATCATGCGCAGCATGGTGAAGCCGTCCATCTCGGGCATCATCACATCGGAAATCACCACGTCGTAATCGTTGGTGAGCAGTTCGCGCAAGCCTTCCTTGCCGTTGGGGCAGAGGCCGAAGCGATAGTAGTGGGCCAGTTCGGAAGAAATGTAATGGCCTATCTCCAAGTCGTCGTCGACAATGAGCACGCGACGCTTGGAACCAGCCGAACGACTGCTCCCAGTGGGGGGGGCATCTTTTTGTTGCCCCACGACGGGCTGTTTCTCTATTTCGTTGCTGGCCAGGTGGGCATTGCCCAGGGGCAGACTGACGGTGAACATCGAACCGCGCTGTCCGTCGGTGCGGTTGGCAGCCTCGATGGTGCCATGGTGCATGTCGACAATCATCTTGCAAAGATTCAGGCCAATGCCCGTTCCGTTGATGTGCATGCGCCGCGAGTTGCCGCCCTGATAGAAGCGTTCAAAGATGTGCTTCAGCGTGTCGCCGTCGATGCCCACGCCATTGTCGACCACCTGCAGACGCACCTGTTCGGCATCGTGGGTGAGGCGCAGCTCGATGCTGCCGCCCTCATAGCTGTACTTAAAGGCATTGCTGAGCAGATTCGACACCACCTTGTCGAACTGGCTGCGGTCTATCCACACATTGAGCTGGTCGGCATCGGGCGAGAAGAGGAACTGGATGTTGCGCTCGCGCGCCGTGAACTCAAACATCTTGTAGATGCCACGGATGAAGGCCACCAGGTCGGTCTGCTGGCAGTGCAGCTGCATTTGCTGCTTGTCAATCTTGCGCACGTCAAGAATCTGGTTCACCAGGTTCAGAATGCGGTGTGCATTGCGGTCGATGGTGTCTAAGGCTTCAACATCCTGCCGACCCTGCATGGCGGCGGCTGCCGCATCTGAACGCTGAGGCGACTTGAGCTTTTTCAAGGCCGAGAGGATGATGGTGAGCGGGGAGCGAATGTCGTGGGTGGCATTGATAAGGAACTTCATCTTCTCTTCGTTCATCTGCTCATTGGCCCTGCGGCGATAAGTGAACAGCACATAGCTGCCCAGGGCTGCAAAGACGAGAAAATAGAGGAAATAGGCCCAAAGCGACTTGTACCAGGGCGAACGGATGGTCACCACAACCACCTTTTCGGGCGTATAGTCCTTGCCCACCAGGGCACGCACGGCAATGCGATAGGTGCCGGGCTGCAAGTGGCCCAGCGTAAAGTCGTTCTTGCCACTGGGATTGCGCACCCAGGAGCTGTTGTTGACCTGATACTCCAGAATGATGTTGCTGGGATTGTCGAAGTTGAACTGGGAGAATGCCAGGGAAATGGTGTGGTCGAGATAGCTCAGCGTGAAATAGTCGCTCTCGATAACGGCTTTCTCCGTGACACGCACACCGTTGATCACCGTGCTCGAATTGACGTACTGGTCGCCCACGCGGAAGGCGGTGAGATAGAGCGAGTCGGTGGCTGGCCTGCTGCCCTGCACATCGTTGGGGGAGAACACGGTGATACCGTCGTTGTGTCCAAAATAAACAAGGTCGGAGTCGGTGTGCATGCCCACGCCGTAGAGATATTCTTTCTTGGCAAGTCCGTTGCCGCTGATGTGGCCAATGAAGCTGTTGCTGGCCAGCTGATACTGCCAGATGCCCATTGACGTGGAGCACCACAAGTCGCCATCGTTGGACTGAACAACATAGCTCACCACCTTGTTCTGCAGCTGCTCGCTGCCGGGGAAGCGCTGCGTCTGGCGCGTCTGGCGGTCGTAGAGATACAGTCCCTGCTCTGTGCCAATCGCTATGCAGCCCGACAGCTTCCGCCCATCGGGCGTCTGTCCCCCGTGCAGCTCGCACACATCGAAGCACACCACACCATCGAGCTGCGAGTTCCAGCCTTGCGAACGGAACGTGTCGGTGGAAGGATCATAGCACGACACACCCGAAGCCGTAGCCAGCCACAGAAAGCCCTGAGAATCGATAGACATGCCCATGACCCAGTTGTTGCACAGCCAGCCGCGAACGGAGTCCTGCTGAACGAAGTTGTGGTTGACAAGACTTCCCGTCTGAGGATTATAGACACAGAAGCCACGCGAGAAGGTGGAAATATAGATGTGGCCGGCATCGTCGCTGGTCATATCGTTGAACTTGTCGCAATCGAAGGTGACCTTGAGCTGAGAACGTCCCGATGCCGGGTCGTAGGAAAAGAGACCGTCGTCGGTTCCCACCCAATAGCGACGCTGACGGTCACGGAAAATGAACTCCACGGCATCGGGGGCCTGCGGGTGTGCCACCACATGACCTTGCCGGTTGAAACCATAAACGCCAACGCCCTGAACGGTGCACCAGGTGGTGCCACCATCGCCCTCGCACACCGATGAGATGGTGGTGCCCAGGCTGATGCCTTGGGCACTGAAGCTCCAGTTGCCAAACGCAACGGGACGCTGGGGCACCAGGAGCAGGCCCTTGAGATGGCAGCCCAACCACAGATTGCCCGTGCGGTCGAGCAGCACAGCACTTATCTTCGAGGTGGCCGAAGTGATGCCGGGGGCATCAATGTCGAGGGGTTCCAGGCGGCGTGGCTTGTCAGACGTCATGCGATAGACGCCCAGTCCGCGCGTACCTATATATAATTGTCCGTTGGCATCGGTGCGGCCCACACGGGTGAACACCACATCTTTATGGGCCAGCGTGCCCAGATCTATCTCGGCCGGGAGCAACTGGTTGTTGCGATAGGAAAGAATGCCATGCAAGCCCACAACAAACATTTCGTCGCCCAACTCGAAAAAGCCCTGCGGATTGCCGGCAACAGAATGGAACACGGTGGCCTTGTCGCCTGAGTACATCACGACAACATCATCGAAACCGCTTTTCCACAAGCGCCCATGAGAGTCTTCAAAGGTGCGGCTGAAATACTGATCGCCTGGCTGCGAGGCAAAGGGGCGCAGGGGGCCGTTGTCTTCCAGGATGTAGGCGCCATAGCCTGCGGTTCCTACAAGAAGCGAACCGTCATGCCGCTGCAACAAACTGCTGACACGAGGCTGCACACCCTCGGGAAACGAATAGTGAACAAACGACTCGGATGGCGCGTCGAAACGGTCAAGCCCACGGTTGGTGCCCACCCACACACGGCCCTGCCGGTCAACGAGCAGGCTCACCACCACATTGGCACCCAGCGTGGTGGAGTCGGTCTCGTCGTGAAGAAAGATTTGGAAATCGTAGCCATCATAACGGTTCAGCCCATAATCGGTGGCAATCCATACATAGCCTTGCCGGTCTTGGCAAAGGTCGGAAATGAGACTACTGGAAAAACGGTCGGAACTGATGAACTGACCACGCTGTGCCAACAACGTCACCAGGCAAAATATATTTGCAACAAAAAGCAAAAACAGACGTTTCATAGTTATGGTAAATGTTTAAAAACGTTGCAAAGATACAAATAAATACTACTCCGCCCAATTTTTCGGTGTATTTTTTTGTTTTGTTTTCGTCTCACGTCCCAAGATTAGGAATTTTGCATGAAGAAATGTTTCATGAAAGCAGAGAAAAAGAATAGCGGCTGCCGATATTCACATACGGGCAACCGCAACCATTAGTTTACCATAACTAACTAATATACTACAAAACGAACTACTAACATACAATATAATATATGAAGAAAACTACTACTAATTCATGTTCTTGCCAGTCGGGCCGTCGCTGCTCCCAGCGCTGGGCCCTTGTTTCTGGTTGACATGGCAAAGGTACGCACTTTTCTGCACACCGACTATCGCGAATGTTTCGTAGACTTTGTTTTTCGTATTGACATACTGAAAATGATTATTTTCTTCAAAAAAAAAGTCGCCACCACCCTATTCAGAAGGGCAGTGGCGACATTTTTCGGCCTGTACGGCTGCCATCATGTACGGTTGTCACCATGTAGGGCAGGCACAGGGCCAGACCCTACCGCAGGGGCAAGTACCAGTTTGCCTGGTTAAGAAGCAGCGTATTGAGCTTGGCATCAAACTCTCCCGTGCGGCGCGAAATGGGATCGGCCAGGAAAGAAGGATCGTTGCGACGCAGGGCCACACGCATGAGGTCGTAATAGCGGCTGCCCTCGAAGGCACCTTCCAGGGCCATCTCGGTCACAATCAGGTTTTCGACCAGCGGAATCTGGTAATCAATGGTGTCCTTACGCGAAGAGCACTCACCTGCTGCCGGCATGGGCAGTGCATAGAGCGTGTCGATGTGGGTGTCGCCCGAACCAATCTCATGCAGACCAATGGTCTCTTCGGCATCGAAATAGGTCTTGTCGAAAGCAATGAGCGAACCTGCCTTGCTACGCTCCACTGAGTCAACATGAGCCTTGATGTAGTCGTCGCACAGGCCATACTTCAGTGCGGTGAACGCCGTCTGCGGATAACCGGCACGGTTGAGGGCCTCAATGTAGTGCAGGTAGACCATTGTGAGGCGATAAGTGATGACGCGATTATTTGCCGGCACCTTGTTGATGCGCTGCGTAAAGGCCGACTCATCAGTGTATTCATCGCGGACGCGAGCCCTGTGGTAATAATTGGAATAGAAACGGAGATCGCCCACCAGGTTTTCTTCGAGGAAACCAGTACGCTGCACATAGACGGTGTCGGTCTGAGTGGCATTCTTGTTTTCCAGACAGTAAATCTGATCAGACGAAATCTTGCGCATGCCTGCCGACGGCTCTACCTGGAAGAAATAGCGATTCTCTGAAGTGGAATTGAACACATTGGGAAGATCGCTCACCACACCTTCGAACACACGCGGCTCCATAGGAATGAAGCTGATCACCTCGCTGCCAGTAGTGGCCGAATAGCCTCCATACGGAGAAACCAACTCTGAGTTGTTGGAAGGCCAGTACACACGGTTGTAGTTGCCAAGCGGACGGGGCTTCAGGTTGTTGGGCGCATCGACCAGGAAGTCATGATACCAGCGGGCTGCCTCTTCGTAACGGCCTGCCCACAAGCAGAGATCGCCCAGAACCACACGAATGGGAAGGAACATGTTGCGCGAAGGAATGGCGTAGATTTCGCCAAAGTCGGGAAGATCTTCCAGTGCATGAGGCGTGAGGTCGCTGATGAAATAATTGCAGATTTCGACAATGCCGCTCTTGGGCATTTTCATGGCGTCAATAGCTTCTTTCTCGCTCATGATGGGATCGAGAACCAGCGGCACCCTGCCATAAGCCTTGGCCAACTGCAGGTAGGTCCAGGCACGATAGGCCTTGACCACTGCATACTCTGGCTTGAAGACATTGCGACCGTGACGCATCATGGTGGTATCGACGTGAGCCAAATAGAAGTTGCAATTGTTGATCACGGCATAATAGTCGCTCACCCGATTGTACTTATTGGCCACACCCTCGGGAAAGTCGAAGGCTGCCAGACGCTTCAGGTCGGCCGTAGCGTCGTTGGTGGTGACCAGCAGGTCGCCACGTGCCGCGCCAAGAAGCACCGTGCGGTCGGCAATGACCTGCAGCTTGGAAATGATACCCATGACGCTATAGACAGAGTCGGTGCGATGGTTCAGCGTGTTGTCTTCGGCAAACTCTATATAATCTGAATCAGTATTGAGTATATCAGAACAACTACTCAAAATGAAAAGATTAAAAAATGAAAAGATTAAAATATGGAGCTTTTTCATAATTCTTTAATTTTTAAATTCTTTAATTTTCAAATTGATTAGAGGTTGATGTTTACACCCAGTGAGAACGAACGGCCTGCACCCAGCGTGCCACGGTCGATGCCCTGCGAAAGGATGCTGCCTGCCATGGCGGTGTTGGGATCGCTGCCCAGGTAACGCGTAATCGTGAACAGATTGGAAGCATTGCCCCAGACGGTGATGCCCTGCAGATAGGTGCTCTGAATGGGCAGCTGATAGCTGAGCGTGACAGAACTGAGTCGCAGATAGCTGCCGTCCTCAATCCAGCGGTCGCTGAAGCGTGCGTTGCCCATGGGGTCGTTGTAGCTGACACGGGGCAGAGCGGCCTGCTGGCCTTCAGCCGTCCAGTGGCGACTCATGGCTGTAGTCTGATTCATGAAGTAGCTGCCGCCCTCAAGCAGGGAGCGCTGATAGTTGAACACATCGTTGCCAAGCGAATAGTTGAACACGGCCTGAAGGGTGAAGTTCTTCCAATTGAGCTTGGTGAAGATGTTGCCATAGATGTCGGGGTTGGGATTGCCAATGACCACGCGGTCGTTTTCGTCGATCAAGCCTGGGTTGGCAGGATCTTTGTAGAGATCCTGGAAACGCATGTCGCCTGCCTGGAAGAACACCTGTTCGTCGTTGTCGCGCTTGATGTAGAGTCCATCGGCCATGGCATCGGCCTCACGGGCATAGACGCCATCGGTCTTGTAGCCATAGAACACGCCCACAGGCTGACCCACCTTAGTAAGAATGGTGGCACCATAAATGTTGGTCTCGAACGAACGGTCGCCATCGGGCAGGGCCGTCACCTTATTATTATAATGGCCCACAGAGGCACCCAGCTCCCAGCGGAAGTCCTTCAGGTTGAGCACCTTGATGCCCAAGTTCACGTCGAAGCCGGCATTCTCGAGTTTTCCTGAGTTGCTCCAGTTCTGGGCCAGGCCGCTGGTCCATGCCAACTGACGCATGGTGAGCAAGTTCGACGTCCAGCTCTTGAACACATTCAGGCGCACGTTCACACGGTTGTTGATGAAGTTGCCCTCAAGACCAGCGGTGAGCCGACGCGTGGTTTCCCACTGCAAACTGGTGTTGCCAATGTTGCCAAGCACCAAGCCCACGGCATCGTGGGTCAGCATGCGCTGCGAAACGAAATAGGTGCGCGAAGCGGTGTAATCAATATCGTCGTTGCCACTCACATCGAAGCCTGCATTGACACGCAAGTAGTCGATGCCTTTGACACCTGAGAGCCACTTTTCGTTGCTGAGCACCCAAGCTGCCTCAATGCTGGGGAACAAGCCCCACACCACACCACACAGCTTCAAGCCGTCGGCATCGTCGCCAAAACGGGATGAGGCCTGAGCCGAAAGTCCGGCATTGACATAGAAACGGTTGGCATAGTTGTAGTCGGCCAAGCCATACCAGGTGAAGTCACGCACCTCGTCGTCGGCACCATAGGTGTCTTTGAAAGCCAGCGACGTGCCCATCTGCGGGGTCTTGTCGTTGCCCGTGTTGTAACCCTTCTGAGAGGTCAGGTTGTAAACGCTGCTGGAGTAGCGCATGCCACCCTTCAGGTCGATGCTGTGAGCACCATAGCGGTTTTGCCACTCCAAACGGGTGTCGCTCTGAATAGCAGTCTGACTGGAAGCACGACTCTGAACGAGGTTCTCTAACTGCACACCTTCGTCGAGGCCGGCAACCGTAAAGGTAGGCACGCCCTTGATAGGCAGGTAGTAGATTTCGTTGGTGTTGACCAGCGTGAGCACGAAATGCTCGCTGAGACTGAGGTGGCGGTTGAAATTGTACTTAGGCTTCACCGCAAAGGTGACAAGACGATTGCCAAAGATGTTGCGGTTCTTGCCGTCGCCATACTCCAAAATAGCGGTGGGGTTGGCCAGTCGACCCTTGCCCTGGAACAGATAGTCGTTCTTGTCGACGCCCGAATAGCCAACACGAAGATAGTCGTCGGCATCGGCCAAATAATGGCTCACATGGCCACTGTTGTCAAAGGCATAGGGCGACAGGAACGGTGACTTGGCCAATCCAAGGAAGCCCGGCGAGGTGATGATGCCCAACGGATCAAGGGGGGCGCCATCGTCGTAGAGGCTGCGGTCGACGTCGCTGAACGAAGCATCGAAACGAACGTCAAGATTGCGAATCACCTCAATGTCGGTGTTCAGTCGCATGTTGAAGCGGCTGTAGTCGTTGCGGCGCAATGTGGCATCACCCAAAGAGTAGCCTACCGAAAGGTTGTAGCTGGCCACATTATCACCACCCTGCACATTGATTCCATAATTCTGCGTGAAGGCATTCTTATAGACTTCCTTGCTCCAGTCGGTCTCATTGTGGTAGCGGCTGTAGAAGAAATAGCCGGGATCGTTGTTGAGGAACCTCATGTTGCCCACGTTGCCACGCAGACCAGAAAGCAACTGGGTGGCATAAAGCCGATAGTCGGCTGCATTCATCATTTCAGGCAGACGAGGTTTCAATTCAAATGAGCCGTTGACGGTCAGGTCAATCTTTGTGGCCATGCTCTTGTTGCGCTTGGTATGAATGAGCAGCACGCCATTGGCACCCTTGGCACCATAGAGGGCCGATCCATTCTTGAGCACCTCGACACGCTCAATGTCGTTCACATTCAGATTGGCCAAAAGATTGTTGTAGTAACCCTCGTGCAGCATTTCGCGATTGTACTGCATGTCCATGAGCACGCCGTCGATAACCACCAACGGCTGGGCGTTAGCCTGAAGAGAGTTGATACCGTCGATGAGCATCAGATTGCCCATGCCGGCAATGCCGCTGTGCGACACGCTGCGCATGTCGGCACCCAGGCGCTGAGCAATGAGCGGGTCGATGCTGAACGATGCGGTGTTTTCGAACTGATCGGCCGACGAGCTGACCGTAGCCACGGTGTTGCGCTTATAGGTCTCGCTGAAAGCCTCGTTGTAAAGACGGCCATCGGCCACGCCATCGGCGATGGCACACTGCTGCAGGTTGTAACCGTCGACACGCATCGACACGGAACGAACATAGTCAGGAGCTTTCAGCTCGTAGTGGCCTTGCTCGTCGGTCATGGCTGTGTAGCGGGTCTCACCGTATGCCGCCACAATGACACCGGCCAAAGGCTGTCCGGTGGCGGCATCGACCACTTGGCCCGTCACGGTCTTCATATTCTCCTGAGCTGCCAGCGATGAGGTGGCCAGCAGTGCTATTGCAAATAAAATATGCTTCTTCATTGTTATTCAGATTTAGAGGTACGAGGACGGAGATAGATGCAGTCAAGATACATTTCACGTGTATAGGACGACTGTTCTTTCTTCGAAATATCACAAGCCAGCTTGATGCTCACCTTGACTTCGTTCTGGCCATAGTTACAGGCAGGGAAATGGAAAGCCTCAGCCAACAAAACAGTATCGACAACCTCGGGGTTGTTGGTAAACTCAGAGGTCTTGCCAACCTTACACTTGAAGGTCTGCGCCTTACCAAGGGTGTCAACATAGTTGATGGTAGCCCTGAACTTATTGGGCAACATATCGGGATTCTGCTGAACGACAACAGTCTTTGGCAGAATGATGGCACAGATGTCATAATCGCCACTGAGGGTGCCATCAATTCGATAGGTCAGTTCCCAGTCGGCATTGCCCGTTAATGGCAACACCTCCAGATAAGCGCCCTCGGAAATGCTGTCGCCAACCACATGACGGGAAATGTAGGAGCAATCCTTTTCTGCAGTGACGAGCCAGGAGTCCTCGCCCTCAACCTTGATTTCCCTGAAATAGGTCTGCTCGGGTGTGAAGGGCCATTCCTGCGTTTTAAAGAGCACGCCGTTGCTGCACTCCATGCGCTCGGCACCGTTCAAGATGCCACCAGCCTCGAAAGGCTTGTAGAACACGTGGTACTCGGGCTTCAGACGGTTGTACTGCACCGAGAACAGCGAATCGCTATAAGCAGTCTGAACATTCGCGTTGTAGACGGCATCGCTCAAGAGAGCATGGGTGGTCCAGTAGTGCTGGATGGAGTCGCGCTTCAGCACACTCTTGTCGTACTTGAAGTACTGCTGAGCTTCAGCCCACGCCTTCTTCCAACCTTCGTTGGAAGGAACAACGGCCCAATAGTTGGAGTCTTCGCGCTCCACATAGCCAATGGACCATGTCATGGTGTTATACTCGTTGATCACAGAGTCCACATAGACAGGCACGCCCTCGAACAGATGGCTGTAGGTGGAAGCCGTGGCATCGAACTCGTCCTTATTATATCTGCTCAGTGCAGCACCTGCATCATTGATATCGGGCAACTGGCAGAGTGCCTCATAGATATTATAATAATAAGGTAGGGGCTGCTTGACAATGTGCATCACGCCATTCTTTGAAGGCTGGTTGGCCAAAGCAACCTCAACGCCACCAATCTCGTTGTTCTCGAACGGCATGTTCTTCTCATTGAGCATGTGCAAGGTCTTAGGCTCCGGTGTGAGCGACCCGACCCGGCGCGACAAGTGGTTGAACACGAAGAAGTGTTCAACCAAGGAATCGCCATTGCTGGTCTGCACAAGCTGAAGAAGTGAGTCACGGTTGAAAGAGCCGTTGACAGGAGCCACCACCGTGAAAGCCTGAACACCATCGAGCAGGTCGGCATAGCTCACCGAGGTCTTCTTGTGCTGACGGAACACCTTGGTCTCCTGCAGTACCTGACAGAAGTCGGACAGCTCGGGCTTGGCCAGCATTTCCTGCCACAACGTCTGCCCACTGGCACTATCACTGCCAGTGCCATCATAGTGGTCGTCCCAGTCGGCACAGCCTGTCAGGGCTAATGGACTCATGCAAGCCAGCAGCCCTAACATTTGATACTTTATATTCTTGATATTCATAACAATTTATTTTTCTATGAATGGTTATTTACGAACAATTAGTAGATATCCTCGCCTTCAGGGCTTGCATAGACGCTCTTGGGGCAGATCTCAATGAAGTCGAACGACCAATAGCAGCTGGGGTCGTCAAGCACTTGACGGCAACGCAGATAATAGGAAGTCTCTTCCTTGAGCGTCTCGGTAGTCAGAATGCGACGCAGATTCCAGTTGTTATTGCGCAAGGGATTCTCGGCACCACCAGAACGATAGGCACCCAAGCCCTTCATATAGCCCAGATTGTGCAGAGCCTTGTCGTTGGCCGTATTCTTTTCAGGATCGTTGGCATCATCGGGAATCCACTCAGTTTCAGTAAGATAACGACGAAGATCAACGGGCAGACCACAGGGGGAAGTCGATACGTTCTGGCCATCATCCGACTTCAGATAGAACTGCACCACGCCACGCTCCCAGCCAACGGTGTAGCCAAGACGAATCTCATAGGTTCCGGCAGGCACGGGAGGCAGTTTGAAGGTGACGTCGAAAATACCACTGACGCAAACAGCATTGGCCTCGTAAGAGTTCCAGTAGCCCACATCACTGTGCACACCCACATAGGCCCTGGCACCATCGACTTTCCAGTCGGTAATAGCCTCGTTGCGGAAGCCCGTCAGAATGTCTTCGCCATAACGGCCACGGCCATTGCAGTTCATGAAGTCGGGACTCAACGTGGTGGCATCAATACGAATACGGCGGTTCAACACCTTGTCGCGCACATCAACGCTGTAGGTCAGGATATCGTCAATATAATGGTAGACACCATTCGTGGCATTCTGTATGGAATTACCCGATTCTGAAGGCGACAGCACCTTCACGCCACGAATATCAGCACGCTTGTCAACACCACGGCGATTGATGAAAAGACCTTGCGAGTTGTCGCAAATGCGGATAATGGTGAAAGGACACATCGTCTCGAAATAATCTTCGGCATCAACCAGGTTAGTGTACCAGCATGACTCGCGAAGTTCGCGAGAGCCACACCACTGGTTGTACTGGCCAATGCGGTTGAGCAGATGATAGCTCACGAAACGGTTGAGCGGATTGCGACGATGCTTGGGATTGTCGTCGTAAAGTCCGGCATCCTTGGGATATGTGGCATCGTAGACGCTCTTTGCGTAGGCTTTCAGGTCGTCAATGGTGTAGATGCCATAACGATGGAACACCGAGTCGGGCTCGACAAAAGCCGTGTACTTGAAATAGCGCTTCTCGGGCCAGAACGAACGCGTAAAAAGCTCACTTCCCGACGTACAGCGCACCATCACGCCCGTGTGAACAGAGTCCTGCTTGCCTTTTTCCGTGGCCCAGACATAGTTCTCATCCTCATACTTCAACAGTGAGTCGCGCATGCCAGTGAGCTCAAGAGCCTCATAGAACAGTGTCAGCGTAGAGTCGGCTGCAATCTGGTCGGGCAACATCTCAGAGGAGAACTTCATCATACCACCCACAATGTGGACGACGCCATTGGTCACGGAGTCGTCATATTCCACCATGCGCGATGTTTTGTTGACATAGTAGACCAAAGCATTGTCGTTGGTCACGTCGGAGTCGAGCGACAAGGTGATGTAGGCATCGGCCATGTTCAGTTCGGGCAGAGCTCCCTCACCGATGTCAGTGGTGAAATAGGCACCATTTTTCACAATGTACGTGCGAGCCAAAGAGTCGCAAGCCTCGTCCGACATACTCTCCACGCTGCTGTAGCCAGCTTCGCGCAGGAACTCGTCCATGGCGTCATTGTTGGGTGCAAACACCGTGAACGTGCCATAAGTGGAAAGCAGCGAGAAATAAGGGGTGCGCTTGAGCAAGGTGAGAAACTCGCTCAAGGTCTCCTGCTTCTGCTCCAGGAACTGTGCTGCCGTGAGCTTGCTCGCAGAGTAGTAGTTCTCGACCACATCGTCGTCGTTGTCAACACAGGCAGCAAAGCCGCAGACAATGGCAACAACTGCAAATATTTTATGAAATTTATTCTTCATAACTGTACTTTTCTGTATTAATTTTCCTCGAATCATTACTTAGTCAACTCAGAGTCTTCACCCTTATTGAAGGCGGGATTCTGCTTCAGCAATGGATTCACCTTCAGTTCGCTCTTGGCATAGGGGAAATAGATGTAGTTGGGGTCGGCCAACTTGATTTTAATCACATTGACATCCTGCTTGTACTTGCGTGAAACCCAGCTTGCCAGACGCGTGGTGTTTCCGTCGCGACGCGACACACGCACCAGGTCATACCAACGCTTGCCTTCGAAAAGGAACTCGCGCTGACGCTCGTCCATGAGCAGGTCTTCCATGTTGGTCTTCGAAGGATAATCATCTGCCTTGAGCGTATCGCCCCCCACCGTCGAAGCCATTGTCATGCTGTAGCTGAGAGCACGCTTGTTGACGGCGTTAATCAGGTTGAAAGCAGCGGGGAAATCGGCTTCACTACGTTCAATCAGAGCCTCGGCCTTGATAAGCATCACATCGCTGAGACGATAAATAATCCAGTTGGCATCGGAACCGGAACGCAGACTGGCAGCAAGTTTCAGATCATCCCACTTGTTGACGCTCTTCGTAGTGAAGGAAATGCTGCGATTCACATACTTGCTAATGTAGTAACTGGAATTGTCTTCCTCTGCTGCCTCATAAGCACGGCAGTCTTTCTTCTTGAACACGGTGTTGTCACCCTTTGCCACATCCATGACCAGGAAATCAGGAGCGCCCAGACGGCCACGACGATTATTCGCACTGCCATAATAGGTGCTCACCAACGAGTTTGTTGGATTCTGATCGTTCTTGAAATCGAGTTCAAAGATGCTCTCGAAGGAGTGACCGGTGCCAAAGATGGCCGAATAGGCATTGCCCTGAACAGAACTGTAGGATGGCATTTCAACCAGCATGGGAATGCCATTGATCAGTTCAATATTCATCACATTACCCTCACGCTCCAACATCTCATCATACTGGCTGCGCTTGAAATCGAGCACAAGGTCGCAATACCTGATGGCATTGTCCCAGTCGCCTTTCCACAAATACATGTCGGCAAGCAGGGTATAAATGGCCCAACGAGTGATATAGGCCGAGTTCTGGTCAGCATTGGGACTGTCGTCAGGATAATAGCGACGCGGAGCATCGTTCTTCACACGCTCCAGATCGGCAATCAGCGTGTCGAGCACCTGATTGAACGGAGTGGCAGGCAAGATGTAGTTCTGCGCGTCGTTGATACTGGGCTCCGTGGTGAACGGCACATCGCGGAATGTGCGAATCAGATAGAAATAGCACAAAGAACGTATGGCCACCGCCTCGGCAATGTTTGCCTTCATGTCAGATTCGGTGTAATTGGGGTCAATGGCCTGCACCTCCGGAGCATAGTGCACAACGGTGTTACAACGGTTAATGACCTCATAGAACTTTGACCAGTTGCACATGGGATTGGTCTGCAGCAGATTCTCCTTCAACAACTCGTTCAGGTCGTTCGACACGTTGGAACCAGCCTTCAGGTTATCAGAGCGCAGTTCGCCCCAAACCATCATGCGGGTCATCAAATCGGCATCCTCCATGCCAGCATAGCAACTGTTCACCACACTGGTCACATCGGCCTTCTCTGTCCAGAAGTTCTCAAGCACCACCTCGTTCATGGGCAGGACATCGAGAAAATCGGAACAGCCTGTGAAGAGGACTGAGGACAAGGGAAGCAGCAAAGAGGCAACCACCTTTCCTCGCACCTTATTATATATATATTGTTTGGTAATCATAACTGTTACTTTTTCTGTTTTTAGATTCTCTGTTTAGAACTGAATGGTCACGCCACCAGTGAACGACTTGGCACGCGGAGTTCTGGCATTATCCTCGCTGACGCCCATGCCACCATAGCCCACCTCAGGATCGGCACCAGAGTACTTGGTGAGGCAGAACACATTGTTGGCCGACACATAGAAGCTCAGCTGAGAGAGGCCCCAGCTCTTGATGGTCTTCTGAGGAAGCGAGTAGCTAATCTGCGAATAGTTGAGACGAAGGAACGAGCCATCCTCTACGAAGCGGTCGCTGCCTAACCAGTTGTAGCCATACTGACGAAGAGCGCGAGGCATGTCGGTCTGATCGCCCTCAACACGCCAACGCCAGTTCACGGCACGACTCTGGTTGTTGTTCGAATACATGTTCTCAACATTCATGCGGGCCTTGTTGATAATCTTATTGCCATAACGGAAGTTGAACTGGTTGTTCCATGTGATGCGTCCGAAATTGAGCTTAAAGCCAAAACCACCCGTGAACTTGGGAAGCGAAGAGCCTAAGTAGACAATATCGAGCTCGTTGATCTGACCATCGTGGTTGATGTCTTCATAGATGGCATCGCCACCATGGAACACCTTGGTTTCGTCGAGACTCTTGAGCGACTCGCCACCGTAGCAGAACACCATGGGCTTGGTCATTCCATTCTCGTCGATAATCACATTGCCGTTCTCATCACGGGCAACAGGTGCATTGGGGCCGCTTACGCCAGGCACTTCGACAGCCGAATAGTCAGAATACTGATACACGCCCTTATAGCGGAAACCATAGATGCTACCAAAAGCACGGTTCAGCTCCACACGCGTGAGATAAGAACCGTTCGAACGGTTGAACTCGTTGTTCAGACTGGCCAGACAGGTCTCATCCATCGAGGTAATGGTGTTCTTGTTGTTAGCGAAGGTCACATTGAAGTCGAGAGAGAACTTGCCTGCACGAATGATGCGGTTGCCGTTCAGGTTGAACTCCCAGCCCACGTTCTTCATGTTGCCAACATTCTGCACGGCCAGCGTAGGATAGCCGGAAGAGGAAGGTATGCCACGATTGCTCATGAGCAGATCGGAGGTGTACTGCCAATACAATTCAACATTACCTGTAATGCGGTCGTTGAAGAAGCCGAAGTCTGTACCAATATTGTAGGTCTTCTTCTGCTCCCACTTCAGGTTGTTCAGTCGGATGTTCAGCGGATACATGATCGTTCCGTTCATGTAGGTGTGCTTGGGATTGTGATTGTCATTGTACTTACTGAAGTAGAGATATTCTGCACCTGGCTGACGACCCACGATACCCCAACCTGGACGGATGGAGAGCATGGAAACGAAAGGCAATGCCTTCTGGAACCAAGGTTCCTTGCTGATGTTCCAGCGCAACGAGAATGCAGGGAAGTTACCCCAACGCTTGTCCTCACCAAACTTGGTGCTACCATCGCGACGCACAGAGAAGTCGGCCATGTAGCGGCCCTTATAAGCATAGTGGGCAGAGTAGGTGAAGTAGACGCTGCGCCACTGTGAGCTGCCAGTGCCCATGCCATCAATAATGCCCTGGGCAGCCGAACTGGTGATGCTTCCCGAAGGCAGGCCCCATGAAGCCGAGTTCTGCGAAGAAGAATTTCCTGAGGTCAGCTGACCGCGAAGCATCATGGTGAGTACGTGGTCCTTGTTCTTGAAAGCAGGCGTGAAAGTGAGCGTGTGGGTTGTAGTGATGCCCAAGCTCTTCGACGAACTGGATGAAGTGCGGTTGCTCTGCTTGTCCTTGTCGTGCCAGCCAGAGGTTGAGGTGTTCAGCGACTGTGGCATGAACTGCTCACCATAGCGGTTGAAGATGTTGAACACAATCTTGCCCTCATAGCTCAGACGGGTCTTGTCTTCCTCCAAGCCCAGCAGGTTGTAGCGCAGCTTGAATTCCGGCGAAATGTTGTAGCTGGTATCAATATTGAACGATTCATGAGCCAGGGCCACCGGGTTGCGGTTGCCCAACTGGTCGTTCAGCTGGCGCGATACGGTGGGCAGCATGGTGTAGTATTCATTGAGGTCGTTTCCATCCCTGTCCTGCTCATAGATAGATAGGTTTGGCATGCGCACGTAGGCAATGCCCAGCAGGTCGCCATTGTTCTGATGGTTCTTGGTGTAGGTCAGGGCAATGTTGGTCTCAATCTTGATACGGTCGCTCACGAAGTAGTCAAGATTGACACGCGACGTGAAGCGATCCAACTGCTGCTCGATGATGGAACCCGTCTCATGATCGTAGCCAGCACCAATGCGGAAGTTGGCTTTCTCACCACCACCGCTCAGAGCCAAGTAGTGGTTCTGTCGCCAACCCGTCTTCTTCACTTCGCTGAGCCAGTCGGTGTTGTCATTATACATCTGATATTCAGAGAAGCTGGGCGAATAGTTCAGTTCGGGAATGTTACTTTCAGAAGAACTCATCTGCGGATTGAAGTACTCTTCCTTGAGCAACATGGTGTATTCATCGCCATTCAGCATCTTGTAGCCATCGGGCTGGTAGGTGCCCGTAAGACGGAAGCTGTAGCTCACGCGCGTCTTGCCACGTGCACCGCGCTTGGTCTTGATTTCAATCACACCATTAGAGCCTTGCGAACCCCAGATGGCCGTGGCAGCAGCATCTTTCAGCACAGAAATGCTCTCGATATCCTCAGGGTTCACGTTGAGCAGTTCGGCAAACTTCTCTTCGTTGGCCGACGAGAAGTCGAAGTTGTTGGTGTTGGTCTCCCACACGTTGCCATCGACAACGATAAGCGGCTCACTCGAACCATTGATGGTCGACACACCACGCAGACGCATGGTTGTTCCCTTACCCAGGTCACCGCCTGCCACAATGTCAAGACCAGCAATACGGCCCTGCAGAGCCTCATCGACGGTGGTGATGGCCAGACCCTCGAACTCGGTCATGTCAATGCTCTGACGAGCTGTTGAGATTTCATCCATGGGGATGGCCAGACCCGAGCCCTGAGCTCGGCGCTTCGACGTGACGGTCACCTCCTTGATTTGAGTGGCATCCGTCATCTTCACGCTGAACTTGGTCTTATTGAAAGGCAACGTAACGGTCTTGTAGCCCACAAACGAAATGCGCAGCTTGTCCTTGGGGTTCTTCAGCTTGAAAGAGAAGTTACCATTCATATCGGTCACGGTTGATGCCACAATACGGTTGGCGGCATCGAGCTCCACCACATTGGCCATCATGACAGGACCAAAGGCGTCGGTAACCGAACCACTGATAATATCGCCTGCCTTTTGGGCAAACGTGGCTTGCATCATTAAAAAATTCAAAAATGCAAAAACGAAAAATCTAAGTTGCTTCATATTTCTTTCTATTGATGATTTCCAAATTTTTTAATTACTTCACCATCAAAGGACGGTCAATCAGATGAATCACAGCCGAAGAACTGGCTGAAAGCTGCGAAGCCGTCTTGGCATCCTTACTATTGTACAGATACTCGCGGGCCATCAGGTTATAGAGTCCGGGATCCGACGTAAGAACTCTGTGCACAGTGGGATTGCCAGCCTTGGCGTTCTCTTCGTCGATCTCGTCGATGATGGTGATGCCTTCGGCACCCTTCGTGTCGCTCAACTCAGCATGAATGCGATAGAAACGGCCGGTGTTCTTGTTGATCAGCGCTGTTTCATAGTCGTTCTCTTCTGCTGCTGCACCGATATAGAGCGCATTATCCTGGATGTGGTATCTCAGGAAATCATTGATTTGCTCTTCAGCACGGGCACTGCCTGTCAGATCGCCAGCTTCCTTCAGCTCTTCCACCTTTTCCCACGAAGGCAGCTTGCCCTCGTTCTGCAAGGCGATGATGCTCTCGTTGGTGGGCACATAAACAGTGTAATGGAAGTTCTTAAAGGGCGAAAGGTTCTTGCCGCCACAAGCGAAGGCATTATCGCGCACCACTTCAATGAGGTCGCTGCCATCGAGAAGCTTCAGGAACTCTGAGAATTCGTCACGGCTGGCCAGCACGTCGCGCACGGTGCGGCGGGTTCCCAGAATGGGCTGTCCGTCAAGCACATACACTTTGCCGTTACCACCCTTGGTCTGGTCGTAGATGCGGCTCACTGACAAAGGCATACCTTCATTCACCTGGAAGCTGCCTTCAACGGTCATGCCGTTTTCGCCATCGGCCACATCGTTCACACGAATCTCGGTGCCGCCCTTGGTGCGGTAGTAGGTATGGCCATCTTCCACGTCGCCAATAACGATGTGGGTCTCAAGAATGTCTTTCAGACGATTGATAATATTGAAAAGATTTCTTTCCACGCCCACGCTGTCGAGCACTTCGCCAGTTTCCACATTATAGTTATAGATGCTGGCCCACACCCTGTCGTTCTCAGCAGGTCTGGTGGGATCCCAGTGGAAGCGGAACAGCTGGGTCATATTCTTACCGTAAGAAACGGGGTCAATATATTCCAGCAAACCGTTGTTTGTAGGCAAGAACAGGCTGTAATAGGCATTCAGCGAATTCAGATAAGGGCTGTACTGCAAACGCACCTGGTCGTTCATGTCGGAAGGCTGAATGGCCCAGTGCATGATGGACAGGGCATCGTTGACGAGCGAGGGACACACCACGCTCACGTATGTGGTAGGCGAATAAACAAAGTTGGTGAGATAAACAGCACCATTGCATCCCAACCACACCGAATCAATATTCTCTTTAGCAACGCCCATGGGGTCGTTGGCATCATTCAGAATGGTCCCGAACTTGGAGGGCACAGACGAAAGAAGCGAACCGAGCATGTTGTTGTTGATGAGTTCCTTGATCACGTCGTCGGGCACGCTGTCCCATGTGTGGTAATAGTCTTTGAGCACGCGGCCTGCACCATTATCAAAGTATTCGGTCAGGGCAGCATCGCTGGGCACCATCATCACGGCCATGTCGCGCTGCATCAGCACTTCCTCGGAAAGCGAGGGGCCACGCTCGCCCTGATAGTAAGCATTCCACTCCGGATCGAACTTCAGCAATCCCGTCACTGCTTTTCTGTCAGGAGAGGTGGTCAGTGCCGTGCCGCCCTGCGACTTCAGCGACATGAAACGCTTCTGGAACACCGTGTCCACATTTGTGCCGTAAAGATAATTATAACGCTCCGTCACGCTCTTGGTGAGATCGGGATAAGGAGCGCAGAATCGCTCCAGCATTCTGTTGAACAGCTTTGTCTGAGGTTTGCTGGCAATCAGCTCAGCCATGTTGGGCAGCGGAGTCGATACATCAGCCAAACGATGGATGAAACCATTCGAGCACTTGATGTTGGGCTCTTCTACGTTGATGCCATTGATGCTGGCATCGCCCGACTTACGCTTGGTCTTGTAGTTGAACAGGAAGTCGTAGTCGTCGTTGGTGATACGCTTGTTGGCCAGTTGCTTTTCAATGAACTGCAGCAGAGGCACGTTACTCATGTCCTGCATGCACACCATGGGCTTTCCTGCTTCGCGATAGCGCTTCCAGTATTTTCCTTCCGGCATCATGTCGGGAGTGAGCACTGGCACCGTGTCATAGATGCTCACGGAAGTGAGACGGCGCATGGTCTGTCCCTGAATTGGTGGCTGCCCCTGCTCGTTCGACAGGTTCTGCAACTGAATGGAGTTGTCGAGCATGTTGCCAAAGAGCAACAGTTTCTTCTGAGCTTCAGAAAGGTCGGCATAGCTATGCACGCCCCAGTTGTTGTTCTGATAGAAGCGGTCATAGGCGGCATCGTCGGCCACGAAGAGAGTCTTCGAACCCGTCTTGCCCAGCACTTCCTGATACTTCAGGTCTTCAATCATGCGCACCGTGTTGGTGTAGTTGCCCTGTTCGTCAAGCCAACTGTAGATGCTCGTACCCCACCCTTCCGGTGAGCGTTCATCCAAGTCGTAGTCCGAACAAGACGTCAGCATGCAGGCACTGCTACCTGAGAGCAGCACCCCGGCAGCCAGCAGCCAGCGCCGGCCTCGCCTCCAGATTTGTCTTTCGGTTTTCATAGATTCACGAGTTTTTTGATTTTTATAATTTTTGTTTGCATTCATTTCGACAATTGGAATTTGCGTTGCAAAGTTACAAATTATACGCGCAAGGCGCATTCTCTTTTGTACGAAGCACTTTTCTGTTCGTTGCCTTCGCACATCGTTACGTCTCATGCGTTTTTCTTTTTGTCGCAATTTTGCATCATTCCCCGTAAAATAAGGGCTGAAACGAAATATTACAGCAGAAGAGCAGGCCGCAAGTTTCATGCTGAAACTCGCGGCCTGCTCTTCTGTTTTTCGATGGACTATCCCATCACCACATCGAGCACCATCATGAGCACAAAGCCCACGGCAAAACCCAACAATGCTTTCTGCACGCGCTCCGGCATCTGGTTGCGCATAAAAAACACAAATGCCGAACCAAGCATGGTGCCCAGCAAGGGGATGAGCAGTCCTAAGGCGATTGTTTCCATTTCGATGTCCTATATATAAATAAGGTGTAGGAGCTTATGCCTATAATACGTTTTTATTTGAAATAATGATTTAACGGATGCAAAGGTACAACTTTTTTGCTGTACCGCCAAAGACAAAACGACACAAAAATTGTCTGAAACGACACAACTTTCAAATTAAATTTGTATCTTTGCACACGCTTGGAATCATGTATATATATAAGATGTACACTCTGAAAGACGAAAGGTAGCAATAAACGCACTCAGGCAACAACAAAACAACTCATGGACACAAAGCTGATTATCTTTGATTTCGATGGCACACTGGGCGACACCCGCCGAACGATTGTCACAACCATGCAAATGACCATTGCCGAACTGGGATTGCCTCGCCGCAACGACCAGGCATGCGCCTCAACCATCGGACTGCCACTTGCCGGCTGTTTCAAGACACTCTTTCCACAATTAAACGACGAAAGGATCACGCTTTGTGCAAGCACCTACCGACGATTATTTGAAGAGAACCGACTGACAATCAATCCACAAGCCTTTCCTCACGTGCAGCAGACGCTTTCTGCCCTGAAGAAGCAGGGCTTCATCCTCACGATTGCATCGTCGCGTTCGCATGCCTCCCTGACAGAACTCATACACGACCTGAACATTGCCGACTATATTTCCCTCCTGATAGGGGCCAACGATGTGGAGCAGGCCAAGCCCAACCCGGAACCTGTCTTGAAGACCCTTGCCGCTACCGGCATCGAAGCCAGTCAGACGCTGGTTGTGGGCGACATGAATGTAGACATCCTGATGGGGGCAAATGCTGGTGCCAAGACCTGCGGTGTGACCTACGGGAATGGCACCAGAGAGGAACTGGCCAAGGCTGGAGCCGAGCACATCATCGACAGCATTGACCAGCTCATCCCCCTTCTGACGGTTTAATAATTGAACATTCCCACGCCTTTTCTTTTCAATAACGAATTAAAACGAATTGTACGAATTATAAACTAATTTTTGCATGGTTACTTAATGAAAAAAACAACTTGGTATGATTATTTTGAAACGAATGAGAATAATGAAAATAATTCTGGCCACGAATGAGAATAAATATTATTCCAATTCGTGAACTTATTATTCCAATTCGTTTCCGTATAGCAAACACGAATCGTACAAACTTATTTTTTAATGATTACTTCATTCGTTGTTCTAAACTCAATTCGTTGTTCTAAAAAGGGTTTAGGGATGAGAAACTTGAGTTAATAGGCATATACCAAGCCGTATTTCTCGTGCAGCCGGCGCAACGAGCCATCGGCCTTCATCCGGCGAATGGTGCTGTTCACCCGCTGCAGCAAATCCTCCTGTCCTTTCCGCATCAGCACACCAATCTCGCCATGGGTGAAGGGGGTGGCCAGCAGCGGAGCAGCCAGACGCGTGTCGGCTTGCACATAATAGGGCGCTTCTGTTATCTCCGTTATCATCACATCGGCCTTGCCTTCTGCCACAAGCGTGGGTATTTCCTCATTCTTGGGGTGAACAAGAATCGTGGCATGAGTCAGGTTCTCCTTGGCAAACTTCTCATTCAGTCCGCCGGGATTCACCATCACCACCACTTCGGGTTTATCAATGTCAGCCAAGGCGTGAAAGCGGTCTGCCTCTGAAGCACGGCAAAGAATGGTCTTGCCATTAGCCAAATAGCCTTCGCTCATGAGCATTGTCTCTTGTCGGGCAGCGGTAATGGTAATTCCACCAATGGCCAGGTCGAAGTTCTGTGGTTCTGCCAGCACATCGGCCGAAAGCGTAGGCCATGATGTCTTGACAAACGCCACACCTACGCCAAGGTCACTGGCAATTTTCTGGGCCATCTCAATGCCAAAGCCCCAATACACGCCCGTTTCAGGCTCGCAGAACGACAGCGGCCGGTAGTCGCCCGTAGTGCCAACGAGCAAGGTGCCTCGCTCAGCAATCAGCTCCACCCTACCCCCGGAAGTGCTGTCGCCGTGGGAACATGCTGCCAACAGGGTGGCGTAGCAAAGACTCAGCAGAACGGCCACGAAAGCCTTGCTGCAGGCTGTCATCTTGTCAATCATATTTCATCTGTCACTAAATTCACTATTTCTTCATGACTATTCTCATTTCAGCATGCCCTCTGCCATTCGCTTTCCGGCGTCGAAGGCTTTTTGCAAGTCCTGCTCCCAATGCTCTTCGCGATACAGCCGCTTGGCTTCCTCTGAAAAGCTTCCCAACTCAAAGCGGTCGTAGTTCTTCACCTGATAGGTGTTGTAGGCAATTAGGCGTCGCAGCCCGCAGGCATGAATTGTTCATGTTGCTCACTCCACACAAAGCCATTCCTTAGCAGATAGTCCATACAATTCTGCAAAGTTATGTTTTTTTTCCCGATTATTCGTATTTTTGCACAAAATATTAACAAACGTTGAAATTCAGCACCAGAATATCTGAAAATATTTGTACCTTTGCGGAAAAATCTGAATATGGCAAAAGAACAATCACATCTGAGAGAACGGCAGAAGAACGACCTCAAGGAGCCGCGAAAGTATAAGGTCATCATCTATAACGACGATTTCACCGCCATGGACTTTGTCGTGATGGTACTGGTGCTGGTGTTCATGAAAAGTGAAGAAGAGGCCGAGGCTCTGATGCTGAAGGTGCACCACTCCGACAAGGCCGTGGTGGGCATCTACAGCTACGACATGGCTGTGTCGAAAGCCAACAAGGCCACGCAGATGGCCCGGGAGCATGGCTTTCCGCTGCGACTGACCGTAGAACCCGATGAGCAATAGAAATCATGGAAAAGATTGAACGGACCGAACGTGCGGCCAAAGCGCTGCACACCGCACTGGAATACTGTCAGAAGGACAGAAACGAATTTATCACGCCCGAGCACTTGTTGTTGGCCCTGATGCGCGACGAGAGCTTCGTAAACGCGCTTGCCAACTATGCTCGGCCCGACAAATTGAGCGACGCCCTGTTCATGCAGATGCTGGACTGGGACAGAGTGGCAGAAGGACAGGACTACAAGCCTGAGCCTTCGGCCCAAATGGGGCAGGTGTTGGAATACGCCTGCAAGCAGGTGGCCAGCAGCAGTGCCACGGCATTGGACATTCCGCAGCTGGTGATGGGCATCCTGCAGCTGAAAGAGTCGTGGGCCTGCTATCTGCTGAAAGAAGCGCTGAACGGCAACGAGGGCGAATTTATGAGCGACCTCATCAGCACCTACGAATTTGATGACGAGCTGGAGGATGCAAGTGGACAATATGAAAGGAACGAAGCATGGAAACAACTGGTGACATGCATGAACGACCATTACCAGCAGCACAACCCACTCGTCGGTCGTGAAAAGGAGCTGCAACGCACCATTCAGGTGCTGTGTCGCAAGGACAAGAACAATCCGTTGCATGTTGGCGAGCCGGGTGTGGGCAAGACGGCACTTGTATGGGGGCTGGCCCGGATGATTCAGGAGGGACATGTGCCAGAACGCCTGAGGGGCTGCAAGGTCTATCAGCTCGACATGGGAACGCTGCTTGCCGGAACACAGTATCGGGGCGACTTCGAGAACCGCATCAAGCAGATTATGGAAGGCATTGTTGCCGACCAGGACCATCCCGCAGAACCTGTAGCCAACATCGTCTACATCGACGAAATCCACACCCTTGTAGGGGCTGGGGCAACCAGCGAAGGAGCCATGGACGCCTCGAACATGCTGAAGCCCTACCTGGAGTCGGGCAACATTCGCTTCATCGGTTCCACGACCTATGAGGAATACAATCGCCACTTTGCCCGTTCAAAGGGCATGATACGTCGGTTTCAGCAGATTGACATTGCCGAGCCTTCCATCGACGAGGCCAAACATATCTTGCGGCAACTGCTGCCTATCTATGAGGATTTCCACCATGTGAAATATGCCGACGAAGCCATCGACTTCGCCGTCGAGGCAAGCGCCAAGCACGTGAACGACCGATTCCTGCCCGACAAGGCCATCGACCTGATAGACGAAGCTGGAGCTGCCTATGAGAGCGAAAAAGGTATGGCGGAAAGCGAACATCCTGCCACCGCCATCGTGACCAAGGCCAACATTGCCGACGTGCTGGCAAAGACATGCAAGGTGGATGCACTGGCTGTGGCCGAAGACGACGACTACCAGAAACTGGAGACGCTGGCACCGCGAATGCGCTCACAGATATACGGGCAGGACGAAGCCATCCGCCAGGTGGCAGAAGCCATACAGATGGCACGGGCAGGACTCCTGGACGACAACAAGCCGCTGGCTTCGCTGCTGTTCGTTGGCCCCACCGGCGTAGGCAAGACAGAGGTGGCGCGAGTGTTGGCCAAGGAGCTGGGCATCGAACTGATTCGCTTCGACATGAGCGAATATACCGAAAAGCACACGGTAGCCAAACTGATTGGGTCGCCGGCCGGCTACGTGGGCTATGAGGACGGCGGACTGCTGACCGACGCCATACGCAAAACGCCCAATGCCGTACTGCTGCTTGACGAGATTGAGAAGGCCCACCAGGACATCTACAACATCCTGCTGCAGGTGATGGACTATGCCCGCCTGACGGACAACAAGGGCCACAAGGCCGACTTCCGCAACGTGGTGCTCATCATGACCTCGAACGCCGGGGCACAGTATGCCGGACAAGGCGTTGGATTCAATCACAGCATCAGCCGTGGTGAGGCCATGCTGAAACAGGTGAAGAAGACCTTCAAGCCTGAATTTATAAGGATTCACGCTGGAATATGGTGCCCGCGAGATGGATCGCGTCATTGCCCAGCAGCTGAAACCGCTGCTGATGCGCGAAATTCTGTTTGGTGGTCTGAAACAAGGCGGAACGATAAATGTCGACGTGAAGGATGGCAGTCTGGCAATTGGATGACGAACTGTGGTTCCCCGATCCCCGGTGGGGCGAGGAAGACGGACTGGTGGCCATTGGCGGCGACCTGTCTGTCAACCGCCTGCTGCTGGCATATCGCAACGGCTTCTTCCCCTGGTATGCCTATCAGATGGAGCGCGAGCCCCACTGGTATTGTCCGCTAGACCGCTATGTCATTTTTCCTCACGAAATCCACATCAGCCACTCCATGAGACAGCTTCTGCGACAGCAGCCATACGAAGTGACCGTCAACCAAGACTTCGACGGCGTGATTCGTGGCTGCTCCACCGCCCAGGGACGCAATGAGGAAAATGGTGCCTGGCTGGGCCCGGACATCATCGAGGCTTTCACACGCCTGCACCATCTTGGCCATGCCGCCAGCGTAGAGGTGTGGCAGCCTGCCAGCACAACCGAGGGCAGGAAGCTTGTGGGCGGTCTCTACGGTGTCACCTTGCAAAACGCCTTTTTCGGCGAAAGCATGTTCTCGCTGGTTGCCAATGCCTCGAAACTGGCCTTAATCCATCTGGCCAAAGCCATGCAGGCCATTGGAGGCAGTTTCATTGACTGCCAGTTTGAAACGCCGCTGTTCAAATCGATGGGCGGCCGGCATATCACCTACCGTGAATATATGAGCCTGCTCAAACAAAGCAGCAACCGCACCCACCACTAATAAAATTTTTAGTTTTTGCATACACTGCCTACACCGGCACTCAATTCACTGTATTACACCAAGTTAGCATGTGTATGCAACCGTGCTGGCAGTGTATGCAACCATGTTGGCAGTGTATGCAACCATATTGGCAGTGTATGCAAGATACAAGAAGGGCTACCCAACTTTGTCCCAGCACCTGGGACTTTTATTCCCAGGGCCTGGGACTTTTCTCCCAGCATCTGGGACTTTTGTTCCCAGCACCTGGGACAAACCGAGTCGACGCCCCAGACCACACATTCGCTATTTCCTGTACTTTGCCTTTACAATCTCGTAAGAGTTTCTTTGTATCAAAATGTAACAAAATCGCTCCAAAATCACGTTAAACTCTACAAATCAAACGAAACTTTTACGTTAGACCTTAGAAGTGGGAAGAAATGGAATATATAATAAAATAAATTGCTGATTAAAGTAGAAGAATCGAAAGAAAAGTCAAATTTCCAACGGAATTCATCATTATTTATACCATCTCCACACTTTTTTCTAAAAAATATTGTATCTTTGTACCGTAATCAATAAAAAGAAATGGAACGTAAAAGAATCAATCGTCTGAAAGTTGTACTTGCAGAGAAAGGAATGACCAATAAGCAACTGGCTGAAATCTTGGACAAAGATCCCGCTGTCATCTCTAAATGGGTGACAAATGTTGCTCAGCCTAATGTTGAAATGTTCATCCAATTATCCAAGATTCTTGAGGTTAGCGTGGATGATTTATTATGGACAGAAGATGAATTGTAAAAAAAACAAGCTATTATGATAAAAGATATAATAGATAAAAACTGGCAAGTACAGGCTGGTGATAAAGAACTGGAAGTATTGAAACACTATTTTCCTCAGTGTTTTACTACTGAAGGCGATTTCGACATCGAGAAATTTCGTGCTACACTCCCAGAGGGAACTAATATCACTGACGAGACGACTGGTTTCAATTTCCTGGGTAAAAACTATGCACGTATGTTGACAAATATGGACACCACAACATTGATTCGTCCAGATATTGAGCATAATTCCAAACCAGAAAATAAAGA
>CACXUV010000009.1 GCA_902770845.1 uncultured Prevotellaceae bacterium | reverse complement strand
GGCGTCACGGTGGGCTTCACGCTGAGCACGCTTTCGTTTTCATTGTTCATAAAGCCTTTGTAGTGCAGGACGAACTCGGGCATGGGGTCGCCCTGCATGATGGTCACGGTGTCGGTGCTGACGCTCAGCGGAGCCCGGTAGACCGTGAGCATGCCGGTGCCCAGCACCAGGTTGGTGTTGGTAATGGTGCCGCGCTCCATCGAAATGACGTAGTTGCCGGGAGCCGACGAGAGCGTGCGTTCACAGCTGAAGGTGGGCTCGCCGTCGGGACCGTCGGGGGTCATCACGGTGTAACTCCATTCGGCGTCTTCGCCATAGATTACCTGTTTGTGGTCGGCATGAATGCCCACGGTGGGTGTGTTGCTAGCAGGCAGTTTGATGCCCACTACGGCCTCAGGATCTTGCGACCAGCCGTCGCCGTCGTGATAATAGTCGAGCAGTGACAGGGCATAGTAGCCGGTGGTGCCGGTCTGGAAGCCCCAGTTGATGTGGAAGAGACCGTCGCGGTAGCCGTCGATCAGGTAGGCATGACCGCCGTGCCGGTTGCTATCGCCACCGTAGACCACGGGCCTTTTTTCACTGACTTCGTTGTAAATTAGGTCTTCCCATTCGTCCCAGGTCATGTCGTAATTGCGTTTATACATGTAACTTACGCTCTCGTCGAAGCCGAAGAAATTCTTCAGGGCTTCCTGAACTTCCCAGGTGATGGTCACAGAGGTGCTTGCATAGTGCATTTTTGAAGCGTAGCCACAATACTGCATCAGCTGGGCCACGGCTTGTTGCTGTACTTCGTTCGACTCGTAGCGGTAGTCGGGCAGCATGTTGGCCCAGTCGAATGTGGTGGCAGGCAGACCTTCGTGCGGATTCTGGTAGTAGTCGTTGTAGGCAGGAATCTCGGGCACTTGTCCCAGTGGGGCGTGGTAATAATACATGATTTGTGCCAAAGCTGTGGCTACGCATCCGGTGACGTAGTGGTTGCCACTGGCGTTGGTGGGCGTCAGCAGATTGTAGGGCCAGGCCTGGTGCCACAGCGTTTTCAGCAAGGGTTCTACGGTGGCACGCTCAGCCATGCTCCTGCTTTGTCGTGGTTGGGCTTTTCCGCTGGCAATCAATGCTATTTGTTTCTCGCAGTCTTCGAGCCACGTGGCCATTGCCGGTGGCATGTTGGCCAGGTCGAGGTGGCCCTGGTCGCTGTAGGCCAGAATGCTGGTGGCCTGGTCATCGCCGCTGACAATGACGAAGCCACCATTGTCTTCGGCATTGAACACATAGTAGGCTGGAGCCGACGTTGTGCCATTGGCCTGTCGGGCATTGGTCTGTGTGGCCATCAAGGTCTTGCCTCTGAGCACTGCCTGAGCTTTTGTCCATGCCTCGTTTTGCGTGATGGGATTGGCTGCAGCAGTCATGGCAACCAGCAAAAGAATGATAAATAGTAATTGTTTTTTCATTATGTTGTTTTGGGTTATATAGTTTGTACTGCGTTTTTATTGTTCGAGATGATTTTGCAAATATACGTAAAAAATGAATAGGGAAAAAGAAAAAGTGAGAAAAAATGTAATCAGGTCCCCGTTGCAACTTAACGGAGACCTGATTGTGAGACCATTGGAAAGCTGTTGGCTTTCTTGTTGATGGATGTTTTGGCTGCATTGTTTCACTGCTGCAGAAGCTCTGTCAGCTTTTCCACCGTGATTTTAATTTTCTCATAGTTGTCCATCAAGGTCACATCGAGCTTGTAGCGTGCCTTGTTGTAGAACTGTTCGCGATAGGCCAGCTGCTCATGAATGAACTGCAGCAGCTCGTCGGGGCTCTTGCCCTTGATCAGTGGGCGCTCGTTCTTGCCCATGAGCAAATGGCCGCGCAGCACTTCGGGCTCGCACCGCAGATAGACCACCTGTGCCTGCTGGTTCATGTAGTCCATGTTGTCGAAGAAACAGGGCGTACCACCACCGCAGCTCACGACCACGTCTTCAAACTCGGCCACTTCATGCAGCATGTTGTGCTCTATCTTTCGGAATCCTTCTTCGCCCACCTCGGCAAAAATCTGGGCTACCTTCTTGCGGCGACGGTTCTCGATGTACCAGTCAAGGTCGTAGAACTGCAAGCCCAGCTCTTTGGCCAGTGCCTTGCCGACGGTGGTCTTTCCAGCACCCATGTAGCCTATGAGAATAATTCTTTTCATTTTTCTTAGCGGGAACCAGTGCCCAACTTTCTTTGCTGAAGTCTTTGTTTGTTCTGTGTGCTGTCCCCTGAGTCTGGGGTGGTAAGGCTACTTGTTGATGATTTTCATGCACTCTTCGTAGGTGAGCTGCTTGGCGCGGTCGTGCATAGACTTTGGCATGCGGTAGTTTTTGCCATCGTAGACCAGGTAAGGGCCGTAGCGTCCGTTCATCACTTCCAGCTTGGGGTCTTCTTCGAAAGCCTTCAGGTGCTTCATGGTGTCGGCCTTGCGCTTCTCATCGATGAGCTTCACGGCGTCGCCAATGGTGATGGACAGCGGGTCGCTGCCCTTGGGAAGCGACGTGTATTTGCCAGCATGTAGCACGTAGGGGCCAAAGCGTCCGGCTCCCACGGTGACGGGCTCGCCTTCATATTCGCCCAGCATGCGGGGCAGCCGGAACAGTTCGAGAGCCTGTTCCAGGGTGAGCGTCTCCATGCTCAGCTCCTTGGGCAGGTGGGCAAACTGCGGTTTGTCCTTGTCTTCGGCACTGCCAATCTGCACCACCGGGCCAAAGCGTCCAATCTTGGCATACACGGGCTTGCCGGTGCGTGGGTCTTTGCCCAGCAGTCGTTCGCCGGCCTTGTGCTCGGCACGGGCATTGATGGTCTTTTCAACGGTGGGTTCAAAGTCCTTGTAAAAGTCTTTGATCATCTTGTGCCACGCCTCTTTTCCTTCGGCAATCTGGTCGAAGTCCTGTTCCACCTTGGCCGTGAAGTTATAGTCCATGATACCAGGGAAGTTGGTCATCAGGAAGTCGTTCACCACGATGCCAATGTCGGTGGGGATGAGTTTGCCTTTGTCCGAGCCCGTCATTTCCACGCGCAGCTTGTCGGTAATCTGCTTGCCTTTCAGCGTAATGACGCTGTACTTGCGCTCTTCGCCCTTCTTGTCGCCTTTCACCACGTATTCACGCTGCTGAATGGTCGAAATGGTTGGGGCGTAGGTGGAAGGTCGTCCGATGCCCAGTTCCTCGAGTTTGTGCACGAGCGAGGCTTCAGTGTAGCGCTGCGGGCCCTGGCTGAAGCGCTCTGTGGCGCTTATTTCGCGTCGGGTCAGCAGGTCGCCTTCTTTCAGTGGTGGCAGCACGTGGGCAAAGTCGTCGCGGTTCTCTTCGTCATCGTCCTGCGATTCGCGGTAGACTTTCAGGAAACCATCGAACTTCACCACTTCGCCCATGGCCACAAACTGGGTGTTCTCGGTTGTTGCCGTGCCGTTGTCTATTCGTATGTTGGCCGTTGTCCTTTCAATTTCGGCATCGGCCATCTGCGAGGCAGCGGTGCGTTTCCATATCAGTTCGTAGAGACGCTTTTCCTGCACGGTTCCTTCGATGGTTGTTTTCTCCATGTAGGTGGGTCGAATGGCCTCGTGGGCTTCCTGTGCTCCCTTGGAGTTGGTGTGATACTGGCGCACCTTTGAGTATTCGTTGCCGTAGAGCTGCACGATTTCGTCCTTGGCAGCGTTGATGCACAGGCTGGAGAGATTCACCGAGTCAGTACGCATGTAGGTGATGCGTCCGTTTTCATACAGGTGCTGTGCCACCATCATGGTCTGGCTCACGGTGAAGCCCAACTTGCGTGCGGCTTCCTGTTGCAGCGTACTGGTGGTGAAGGGTGGTGCCGGTGTGCGCTTGGTGGGTTTCTTGCTCACGCTGTCCACGGTGAAGGTGGCATCCTTGCATTGCTCCAGAAATTGTCGGGCGTCGGCCTCGGTCTTAAAGCGTTGTGCCAGCACGGCCTTCACTTCCGATGCCGATCCGTCGGGGTTCTGTATGGCAAAAATGCCGTTCACGCTGTAGTAGGTTTCCTGTTTGAATGCCTGCAGTTCGCGTTCGCGCTCGACGATGAGTCGCACGGCTACGCTCTGCACGCGTCCGGCCGAGAGAGCCGGCTTCACCTTTCGCCACAGCACGGGCGAAAGCTTGAAGCCCACCAGGCGGTCGAGCACGCGTCGGGCCTGCTGTGCGTTCACCAGGTTCATGTCGAGGTGGCGCGGTGTTTCAATGGCTTTCAGGATGGCGGGTTTGGTAATTTCGTGAAACACGATGCGGTTGGTCTTCTCTTCGTCCAGTCCCAGCACCTCGCACAGGTGCCAGCTGATGGCTTCTCCCTCGCGGTCCTCATCACTTGCCAGCCACACCTTTTCGGCTTTCTTCGACTGGTCTTTCAGTTCGGCCACCAGTTTTTTCTTCTCTTTGGGAATCTCATATTCGGGCTCCAGTGTGTCGTCGTTGATACTCAGCTCCTTTTTTTTTTTTTTGCGAATATGTCCGTAGCTTGACATCACTTTGTAGTCGCTGCCCAGAAACTTCTCAATCGTTTTCGCCTTGGCAGGCGACTCCACAATCACCAAATTCTTTTGCATACTTCTTGCTTGTTATTGTCTTTGGGTTGCAAAAGTAAGCAAAAAGTTTTCTTTCACCTTATTTATATATAAGAAATTTTATTTTCTTAACCTTTCTTCTAAAAATCGCACCACGGCATTGCGTATGCTGGTGAGGCCGAAATCGTCGGGATTCACCCTGCTGAGTGGCAGCCACAGGGCCTCGGCGGCATCGTCAGCGGCTGTCACGTCGACAGAATCGCCATGCACACGCACCAGGAAGTCCATGTCGAGCGTGTGAATGTCCATGCCGCTGTATTTGTAGACGTTGGGAGTGGAGAAAAGATATTCCACATTGGTCACCTTGAGCCCTGTTTCCTCTTCTATTTCGCGGCGCATGCCATCCTCCACCGTCTCGTCCATGTCGCAGAAGCCGCCGGGCAGGTCGAGCGTGCCTCGGGCCGGCTCCTTGGCGCGGCGCACCACCAGCAGGTGGTCGTGGTCGTCAAGGATGAAGGCGGCTGTGGCCGAACTGGGGTTGGCATAATAGGTGAAGCCGCACTGGGCGCACTTCTTGCTCTTGAAGTTGTTGACCCGGAACTCGTGACTGCCGCACACGGGGCAGTAGGCAAAGCGGTCAAGCGGGTGGCTCTGTGTGGTGGTTGTGTTGTTGTTCATACTGTTTTCGTGCGCATTGGGTGTGGTACTTATGTTGCTGTTCATGTGGCAAAAGTACGAAAAAGCGGGCTAAGTGCAAAGCGAAAAGCCTTTTTTCTTCGTTTTCTCAAATTATTTCATTACCTTTGCAGCTGTCTTTTCCTGACAAGCAGAAAGAGAAAAAATATCATTCAGTAATGAAAAAAACAAGCATTCTTTTCCTCATGACGTTGATTTCGGTGGTGGCTTCGGCCCAGCAAGTGTTGAAACTTTGGCCCGACGGGGCTCCCAACAGCAACGGCGATGCTGCTGACCAGGCGGAGCTGACGGTGTTTCTGCCCAACCAGAAACGTGCTACGGGTCGTGCCGTTGTGATTTGTCCGGGTGGAGCCTATGCCAAACTGGCTTTTCAGCATGAGGGAACCGACTGGGCCGACTTCTTCACCCAGCAGGGCATTGCTGCTTTTGTGCTGAAATATCGTTTGCCTCATGGCAAGCACCAGGTGCCTGTGAGCGATGCCGAACAGGCACTGCGTCTGGTGCGTAGCAATGCCAAGGCATGGCATCTGAAGACCGATCAGGTGGGCATCATGGGCTTCTCGGCCGGTGGTCATTTGGCTTCGACGGTGGCCACACATTCCAAGGGGATGGCCAAGCCCGACTTCCAGATTCTGTTCTATCCCGTGATCACGATGGAGCCCAGCTTCACCCATAAGGGTTCTATGACCAACCTACTGGGCGAAAAACCGTCGAAGAAAGACATCCAGTTGTTCAGCAACGACCGCCACGTGACCCGTGCCACGCCCCGCGCCTTTGTGGCGCTGAGCGACGACGACACTGGAGTGCTGCCCATGAACGGTGTGAACTACTATATGGAGTGCTATCGCCACGACGTTCCCTGCACGCTGCACGTCTATCCCACCGGTGGTCACGGCTGGGGCTATCGTTCATCGTTCGATTTCCATTTGGAAATGTTGCAGGAACTGCGTGGCTGGCTGAAGAGCTTTTAAGGGTAGTTATAACTTCGGAATAAAAAGATGGCCTGCTTTCGCATGAGGAAGCAGGCCATCAAACATGTTGATTGACTTAATGATTGTCAATGTGTCTCTACAGGTCAGCTATTTCTTCTAATGAAAGACCAGTGAAAAGGGCAATCTGATCATTAGGGATGTTATTTGCCTTCATGGTTCGAGCCACTTCTATTTTCCCTTCAGCTCTTCCTTGTTGCAGTCCTTCAGCTCTTCCTTGTTGCAGTCCTTCTGTTCTTCCTTGTTGCAGTCCTTCTGCTCGTCCTTCTGCTCGTCCTTCAGCCCGTCCTTGTTCCAGCCCCTCGATGACCTTGGTTTCCATAATGTCGTTCTCGATCATGATGTTGTCGATGTGGCGGTCGTATGCATGGCGTTCTGCATCGCTCATTTGCAGGTAGCGCAGTTTTTCCTTAGCCTCCGAAAGTCCCGGAGCAGTGGTGTCGTCCTTGATGTTGCCGTTGCGCAGATAGTCGAGCCATTCCTCCAGTGGGGTGGTGGCCACCTTGTTGAACTCATTGACGCGGATGATATAGTATTCGGGGAAAATGTCAGCCGGTGTCACCATCTTGATGGCATCCTTGTCGCGTGTGTTGATTTCCAGCTGGTCGTGGGTATGCACGCCAATGAGGTTGTTTTGCCCATGATAGAGGTAGTCGGCACCTTTGCCGAGGTCGAAGTAGACAATGCTGATGGAATAGACCTTCTTCACATGGTCGTACTTCTCTCCCAGCTTGATGTGCTCTGTGATGGCCTTGGCCACGCCATAGAGGATGCGTTGCAGATAGTAAAGCTCGCGCGTCTGCTGTATCTCGACAAGAATGATTTCGCCCTTGGAGTTTCGGGCCTTAATGTCCACACGGTTGAATTTGTCGTCTTCAACCTGCTGGTTGCCCTCGCTTTCCAGAATCTCGACAATCGTCACTTTCTCGTTCAGCAACACGGTCATGAGACCTTCGAGCACCCCGAAGTTGGTTTTGTCGCGCAGCATGCGCTTGGCAGCCCAGTCGAATCTGATATATTTATCCATAAAACACGAATGTCTGATTATAATGGCACAAAGATAGAGAAAAAAGATGAAACGGCAAAGAAAAACTATCGAAAATCATCTGCTTAGTGACTTCTTTCGATGAAGGGAACGCAGTTCCTGATGCTGATGGGCACGGTCTCTACGCTGATTTTCTTTTTCCCTACTGAAAGCTTCACCACGCAGGCGCTGCTGTTCAGCGGCTGTTGCTGGTCGAAGATGAAGTTGCCGATGCTGTAATAAATTTTCTTTCCGCGATATTCTTCAATGGTTTGCAGCGTGTGGGTGTGGTGCCCCACCAGCACATCGGCTCCGGCATTGATGAGCCTGTGGGCCTCCAGCCGCTGACTGGGCACAGGCTTCAGTGTGTGTTCGGCCCCCCAGTGCAGCGACACCACCACCACGCAGGAGGGGTCTTTCTTCTTTAAATAATGTACGCGTGAGAGCAGTTTCTCCATTGACTCCTGACTGACTGAGGGGCGCGATGGCAGATAGGCATGGTTTTCGAGCGCCAGGCGCAGCGAACTGACCAGCCACACCTTGCGCGGCTGTCGGCACAGCAGCACGGGGCTGGCCGCCTCCTGCATGTTCCTGCCCGCGCCCAGAGGCACCATGCCAGCCTTTGCCACATTGGCGCGGGTGCTCATGAGTCCCTCGCGGCCCTGGTCTATGGAGTGGTTGTTGCACAGGTTCAGGTGGGTCACGCCGTGTTGTCTCAGCACGCCGAGCCACTCTGGTTCGGCGCGAAACACAAAGCGCTTCTGTGCAGGCGCCTTGATGGTTGTGGCCGGACACTCCAGATTGCCCACCACCACCTGGGCCGTGGCAAAAAGCGAGTCGATGCCGTGGCTGAAGAGTGCATGCGCGCCGCGCCGTTCAATCACTTTGCGCACGCCACGGTCCAGCAGTATGTCGCCCGTGAAGAGGATGGTCTGCGCCAGCACCGCGCCCCCAGACCAGGCGAGGGCCGCACTAACAGCCAGAAGAATAGAACACCTCTTCATTGTCTGTGGGCTGTTGCTGCAGTGGCACGGTGATGGGCTGCATCCATGCAGGCACGCCCAGCCGTGGTTTGTCTTCCAGCATTTTTTGCCACTCTTCGTCGTTCATCCGCTGCTGGTTCAGGGGCCTTGTCAGTTCGCGATACGACAGCACGGCGCCGCGCGTCAGGTACAGGTAGCCCTGCATTTCAACCAACACATAGATTTCGTCGGCCTGTCCTGTTCCGGCAAAGAGCACACACTTGTTGGGGTTGTTGTCGGCGTTGGCCGTGTAGACGTCGGCAATGAGTGCCACGCTGCGTTCCGGTCCCTGCACGTCGGTCCATTCGTAGAGCTGTTGGTCTTCCTGTCGCAGCAGGTCCAGCGAAATGTTTTCAAACGTGGCACCGATGTGCTTCAGCTGGTCGTTCTCTTCGTCGCTCAGCGCCTCGCCTCTCAGTTCCTTCTCGCTGATGTTGAGCAGCAGTGTGGCCAGTTCGCCCATCTGTGTGGTCAGCGTCTGTGCCCGTTCGCTCCTGCCGCCCAGCCTTGTCAGTGCCTTGCCCGTGTTGCTGAGCAGTTCCACGGCTTTTTTCCAGAAGCCGTCGTTGGGTTCCACGTAGCCCTTCAGCACGGGGTCGGGCGGTCCGGCACCGCCACACTCGGCCCCCAGGGGCTGCTTGGCATAGAGGATGGCGTCGTGTTTCAGCTCGGCCCATGATGCCAGCGCCGCGTTGAGCGACTTGCGCTGCCACTGCGGTGTGAGCATGAAGTAGGGGGCGTGCTGTGGCTGCTCGTTCACGCTCTTCAGCACCTGCAGCCACTGGTTGGTGATGGTTGCCTGCCAGTCGATGCTGTCCATGCGGCTTTTCATTCGCTTGAGTGTCGGCCGAAGCTGTTTCCAGTCCTGTTGCTGCTGCATCAGGATTTGCTCGGCAGCGCCCACGCCCATGGCTGCCATCACGTCGAGGCCCTGCGGCACGGGCCGAGCCGACGGGTTGCCCTTGTAGTCCACCATTTCCTGCAGCACCTCGGCGTCGGGCTGGTAGCGTTGCGGCATCAGTCTCACCTTGTTGCGGCTGGTGCGCAGGAACTTGGGGCGTATGCGCGTTTGCTTCTCGGCCAATTCGTTGATCTTTCTGCTGAGGCCGTTCGGGTCGATGTCGCATGTTTCGTTCTTGGCCAGCAGCTGGCTCACTTGCAGGATGCTCACGTCGTCGCCCTTGCCCATGAGCCAGTCCATGGGTTCAGTGAGCGCCAGGTAGAGGTCGTTCACCTTTTTGTCGTTGCCCACCACGCTGGCCAGCACGGCGGCCTTGAGCATGTCGAAGGGGCTGTCGGCCTGGAAGGGCACCGTCTGCAGCCACATCATTGCGCGGAAGTAGCGTTTCAGCGTGTCGTTGCGGGTGTAGTGGCCACGGGGACGGAACAGGCTGTACTCGAACATGGCGTCCTTGTAGCCAAGAAAATCAGACAGGCTGTTCTCGCTCTTCATGGCCTGCCGGTATTCGTGCAGGGCCACGTCGTTGCCAGTGGGCTCCTTGGCCTGCAGCAGGGCGATGGCCACGCTCAGATAGGTGTCGAGCCAGCGTGTGGCGGCCTGGGTGTCATAGGTATTGTCTGCATAGGTTTTCTGGTTGACCGCCCTGCGCGTTTCCTGGCAGAAGTTGAAGAGCAGGGGGAAGAGGCTCTTTTCTTCCACCTCGCGCAGCAGGCAGTCGAAGTAGAGGTGGTAGAGCTGCAGAAACACGTCGGTGGTGACAAACGATGGGAAGGCGTGGTAGTCGTTGCGCTCGTAGACGTGGAACAGCTGGTTGTGCTTCGTGGGCACGATGGCAAAGCCGTAGCGGCCCAGTTGTCGTGCCAGCTGTGCCGGCATGCTGTCCATCTGCCGTGCGTTCAGCATGTTGCCCACCGTCACGCGGTAGCCCTCGGGAGTCTCGAAGTTCAGCTTCAGCAGTTCGGCTTCGCGTGCCTTCACGCGGTCCACGAAGGCTTGCTCGTCGGGTTCCAGCTGCAGCACGTCGTCCTTGATGTCCAGATAGTATTCGTCGCGCCATGACACATTGCCGTGGTTCTCCTGCTTGAAGTTGGCCTCCGTGTCGTCGAACACCCACATGAGCGAGTCGTACCAGCTGGTGCCCAGATAGATGTAGCGCAGATAGGCGTCGCGGAAGGGGTAGCCCTTGCGGGCAGCAAAGGCGTGGCGCAGGATGTAGAGGTCGCTCACCGACAGCTGTGAGATGTCCATCGACAGGTCGAAGGGCTCGATGAGTTTCTCCACGTCGATGGTGTTCAGTGCCTCGATGCCGATGGTGTCCAGTGCGTCGGGGTCGGTGACGGCGGTCTGCGTGGTTGTTTTCTGGCTGCAGGCTGCCATGAGCAGTGCGGTCAGCAGGAAGGAGAAAAATTTTTTCATAGCGTGTCTTTTATTGTTTCGAGAAAACCTGTTGTGCTTTCTTCAGGCTTGTGTTGCGCACCAGATAGCGGCTGAAGCGCAGTCCGAAGTCGTGCCACTGCCACTCGGCCACGGTGTAGCGGCCTTTGGCGGCCCGTTCGAGCGAGCGCACCCGGCCCCTGTTGAAGCTGAAGTCGACGAGCTGTCCGCCCAGCTTTGAGCCCAGCCACAGGGGGCGCACCTTGCCCTTGACCAGCTTGAAGATGAACAGTCGGCGCCCCGGCTGGCGGTAGAAGCGCGTGGTCTTCACCACGCCCACCAGAGCATCGGGCCTGCCGTCGCCGTCGACGTCGCCCGTGCATAAGCGGTAGACGGGGTAGGGCAGCTGCCATTCGTTCAGGAAGTAGAGCGAGTCGTGGGTGCGGCTGAGGGTGAAGGGAGGTTGCCGCACGGGGGTGGCGGGTGTGGTGGGTGCAGTGGGTGCAGTGGGCGTTGTGGGCTTAATGGGGTTGATGGGCGATGTGGGGCTTGCGGAGCCCAGCAGCACCGTGAACCCCATGGCCAGCAGGGCCAGTGCGCCGGTCATAGCAAGCCCTTGATTTCGGCCTCCAGGTCCTTTATCTGGCTGCTGCGTTTCTGCAGCTGGTTGGCGCGGTCAATCAGGAAAAACTCGGGCACGGCCTGCACGTTGTAGTTCTGCAGGGTGTTGCCCACCTCGTCGCGCACGCTGATCCAGGGCAACTGGCTGGTCATCTGCCGCCAGAAGTGCTCGTCCTGGTCGACCGACACCTGATAGATTTCCAGGCCCTGAGCGTGGTATTTGTTGTAGAGGTCGCGCAGCATCAGGATGCGCTGGGGCGAGTCTTTCAGCGTGAAGCTGTGGAAGTCGAGCAGCACCACGCTGCCCTTCAGGCTGGTGAGCGTGCGCTGCTGTCCGTGGTTGTCGGTCAGTCGCAGCTCTATCACGCCCGACTCCACCACCTTGTTGGGGTCCAGCTGCTGGGCGTTGCGGGCATCGACCAGTCGCAGGTTCTTCATGCCCTCCAGCGCAATGTTGTGCAGGTTCTCGCCACGCTCGCTGCCGGGGTGGAACGTGTCCCACGAGGTGGCCACGGCGGCAAACGCCTTCACGTCGTTGCGGTTGGCCTGGGGGTTGAAGATGAGGTACTGGCCCAGCGTCTGGAACAGGGCAAAGTAGGCATAGGCTTGGCTGGGCTCCTGAAAGATGTAGTTGGCCGTGACCTGCTGCTTGTAGCTCTCCATCATGCTCAGCAGCGAGTCCTGGGCCTGCTGTCGGCTCAGGCTCATGTCGCGCTCCACGGCCATGGCGCGCCGTGTCAGGTCTTGCTGCATCAGGGCCAGCTCTCTGATTTTCTCGCAGTTGGCCGAGCCCGTCACCTCGTAGCGTGCCGACATGTTGGGCCACTGGGCCTTGATGGCCACCGTCTCGGTGGAATCGATGCTCACGTTGATGATCTGGTCGGCAATGCGCAGCACGTAGAACTCGGGCGCCTGGGGTGCCTCGCCCCGGAAGCTGAAGGCCCCCTGGGCGTCGAGCTTGGCCGAGTCGAGCAGCTGGGCACCGCTGAGCGACATGTTGTAGAAATAGAGCACCGAGTCGGGTGCACCCTCGATGGTGCCCTCTACGGTGAACTTGTTTTGCTGGCAACTGCTCATTGCCATGGCCAGGACAGCGCCGGCGGCCATTGTCTGGAATAATCTCTTCATGATGGTTCTTTCTTTTTTATGCCGCAAAGATACTGCAAAAAGGGCGCACGGCAAAGGATTTTATCTCTTTTTTCAAGACTTTTTGCAATAAAAATTTGGCCGTACCACTTTTTCTGCTTACCTTTGCACCCACGTTTCGGGCTTATAGCTCAGTTGGTTAGAGCAACAGACTCATAATCTGGAGGTCGTAGGTTCAAGCCCTACTTGGCCCACCGTAAGCGCTGCAAGACATTTCTTGCAGCGCTTTTTTGTGTCGGTGAGCGGCCGAATGTCATGATTTTTCATAGAAAAAAGTGCGCTGGAAAATCGCAAAACAGGCGGGCACAAACGCTGTTTCGCCCCCTTTCTGCGCCCGTCGGGTTGCTTTTTCGCCGTGGCCCTGCGCCGGGCAGATGGCAACGGAGCCCCCGTTGCGCCATGATTGGGCCCCCGTTGCGTTGCAATGGGGTGCTCGTTGTGTTGCAATGGGGGCTCCGTTGTGCTGCAATGGAGGCCCCGTTGCAGCACAGCTTGGCTCGGCTGGCTTCGGGAAAGGGGTGTCGACTGACGCAAAGCAGTGATAGTCAGCAGGTTGCACAGAATATGGCCAGCACGCTCATAACTTGAAAATTCGGGGCAAAGACAGGGCCTTCTGAGTTTCGAGCGAATCTCAGAAGGCCCTTTGTCAAGATTTTACATAACTGCGCCCGGCGCAAAACAGTAGCGCGCGGTTTGCTCAGAGACAAGCGCCGTGGACTATTCGTAGACCAGGTCGGCCGAGGGGTACTTGTACCAGTCGGTGGCCTGCGTGTGGTCTTCGGCCCAGTCGGCAAAGGCGTGTCCCGTGTGCTCATAGGCCGTGCGCCTGATGCGCTCCGACGAGCCGATGGCCTGCCACTCCACGGGGTATTTGAAGTCGCCCGGCACGCAGATGGCCCAGGGGAAGTTGTCGGCATACATCGACTTGTCGCCTCCGTAGGCAGCCAGCACGTCCTGCGTCTTGAAGGGAATGGTGTGAACCTCCCAGAAGCCGCCGTTGTATTGCTCCACGATGAACACGTCGAGGTTGGCTTCGCAGAAGCGGGCGGCAGCGGCCTCGCTGGCCAGCTCGAAGGTGAAGGTGACAACGGCCGGGGCCACGTCGTTTTCGTAGTAGGCATACTCGTTGCCGCGCTTCACGGTGTTGTAGAACCAGTTCCTGATCGAACCGTTGTCGGCCAGCTGGGGCTTGATGGCCCAGTGGGCGTTGCTGAAGAGATTCAGCACCACGTCGGTCAGTCCGTTGTACTTCAGGTTGTCGGGCAGCATGTATTCATTGCTGGGAATGATCTTGGTGGCCGTGGTGGGGAAGCCCTTGTCGAGGTTGCCGCTGCGCTGCGAGCTCACGATGTCGGCGGCCTTCAGGTCCTTGATGCGTATGCAGGCACCAATCTGTTCCTGTGCGCCCACGGCGTCGAGGCTTGCCTGCAGCGTCACGCGCTTGCCCTGGATGGTGGGCGTGAGCGTGATCACCACGTCGTTGAAGTCGTAGTCGCCCACCTGCGGGAAGTTGTCTTCAAAGCAGTAGCGCAGCGCAAAGGTGGTGGCCTGTGGCTCGCCTGTCTGGGGCGTGCCCTGATAGTCGGCACCGCAGGTGTTGTCGTTGGCATGCACGTTGGCCCCCTCATAGGTGGTCATCATGGCGCCCGATGCCGCATCGAGGCGGTAGTAGGGCTGTGCGCCCACCTCGCCGGCGGCCTGCTGTGCGGCATTCTTGTCGCTGTAGCCAAAGTCGAAGTGTGAGTTGGTAGCCACATAGAGCCGGCCAAAGTAGTTGGCCACGAAGCCCTGGTTGGCGCTCACGTCGCTGCGGCGCACGATTTCGCGTGCCTGGAACACGGCGTAGTTGCCCGTGGTGGGGCCGTAGATGCCGTAGACGTCCTTGGTAATGGCCATGAAGGCCGTGCCGGTGACGCGCAGCAGCGAGCCGGCTGCCATGTCGAAGAAGCCCGGACCGGAGAACTCGAAGTCCTTGGTGACCACTGATCCGCCTGCGTTCAGCCGGAAACGGTTCTGGTCGGTGTCGCCAAGACCCAGGTAGAACCGGTTGGTCACGATGAGTCTGCAGTTGTTGATCACGTCGGTGCTGCCTGCCTCGTAGACGTAGTCGCGGGTGGTGTAGGTGCCGTCGTTGTGCCAGGTGCACTGGTTGCTGTTCACGGTGGTGGTGCCGCTCACGGTGATGTTGCCGTCGTTATAGAAGTTGGCGCTGCCCTCCACGCCCACGCTGGCGGCCGTGGCGGTGCCTTCGTTGATGAAGAGCGACCTGTCGTTCTTCACGCCCAGTTCGCCCGTCACGTTGAGCGTGCTGGTGTTCAGGAACTTGGCGTCTTCGTCAACGGTGAGCGTGCCCGTCTCCAGCTCGTTGGCGTTCACCGTCTGGCAGCGGTCGTCAATGTGGTAGGAGCCCGATGCCAGCACGTGGCCCTGGTTGTAGAGCGACCCGTCGGAGGCGCTGGGGTCGGCCCACCACTGGTTGTAGCTGCTGTAGAGAATGATGCTGCTGGCCTCCATGGTGCCCTTGTTGTAGAAGTGCACGTTGGCATTGATGTTGCCCTTGAGCGTGGCTTCCTCGGCCACGTAGACGTGAACGTTGCCATACTTCCAGGCTATCGACGACATTTCTACCGATGCGCCGGGCAGCAGATAGATGTTGGTGTTGTTGTTGATGGCAAAGCTGTTGAAGTGGTAGTTGCCACTGGGAATGTAGACGTTGCAGTTGCCTTCGTAGAAGTTCAGGTCGGTGTCGCCCGTGCCCACCACGTAGTCGCCCGTCTTCGACTTCCAGTACTCCGACGGCTGCAAGGCGCCTGCCGGAACGTTGGTCTTGAAGTCAGAAGCATTGGGCGCATCGTCGAAGCTGGTGTCGTGGCTCTCTGCCCGCTTGGGCAGCCAGCTGCGGCTGTTGGCCGTGGTCTGACCGCCAATCTGGCCTTCAATCTTTCCGTCGCGGATGCCCATGGGGTAGACGCTCATGTAGTTGTCGCGGTCGAACAGGGCCACATACACAAAGGGCTGGTCGAGCGCATAGCTGATGCTGGTGCTGAACAGCTGGCCGTCGACGGCACTGCCCTGGCCCAGCAGCTTCAATGTGCTGGGGGTGCCAATGGGGTTCTGGTCGTAGATTTTAAGAGAATAGGTCTGGTTGGTGTTCAGGCTGATGGCAAGCGAGACGCTTGCTGTGCCCAGTGTGCTCCATGTTTGGTGGGGATCAACATTCTGTACGGGAAACGATTTCTTCACCAGGCTCTGGTATTCGTCCTGGTCAAAATAATCTTCTTTACATGCCGTTACTCCCAACGACAGCAAAGCCAATCCGATTAAAAAATTTTTGCTATTCATTTGCAATGGGGTTGTTATTAGATGCGAAATTACAAAAGTTATACATTATTTATAATATATTTGGAGCGTTTTTTCACATTTTTGAAGTTTTTTAACTAAATACGATAGGAACTTAGTTCCTAAATTCGTAAATTTGCAAAAAATTTCGAAATAGACAAAATCTGTTATAACCTAATCCCAAACATTCACGCGATGAAGAAGAATTTGATGATGGCAGCAGCAGTGGCCACAATAGCCATGACAATGGCCAGCTGCTCAAAAGAAACCAACTATTATGACGAGGCGGCTGTGGCACAGCAGCTGTCGGCCCAGTACGACGCTTCGTTCGAGCAAAACGTGGGCAAGCCCAACGACAACCAGACCTGGGGCTTCCAGCCAGTGACGCGGAGCGTGACCCGTTCACTGCTGCTCAGCGACGACCCGTTTACCGATTATGAAAACACCGATGCCTTCTACAAGAGCAGTGCTCCTGCTTCGGCCATGACCTACGATGCCTTCATGACGCAGGACAAGTGGCGACGTGCCGACTGGGGCGGAGCCCTCGACCAGAATGCTGCCATGGCCAGCGATGCCGAACTGCTGCTGCCCGATGGTAGCTACTCCATCAAGTTCACTGCTGGTGCGCACGACTTCTACGTCACGGGCAATGCCACGCTCAACGTGCCCGACTACATCAACCAGGCACGCATCTATGTGCTGCCGGGCAAGTCGCTCACGCTCAACATGAACAACTACATCAACGCACTGGAGATTTTTGTCGCTGCAGGAGCCACGCTGAACTACAACTACGACAAGCTCTACAACCAGACGGGCAACGCCTGCATCTTCAACCGGGGCACCCTGAACCTGGGCAAGGACAATTTCGAAATCAATCAGAGCGCCACGGTCTACAACGAAGGAACCATCAACGGTAAGGACATCACCAGCAAGCCCGGCGACGGCAACGCCTCGTTCCTCTACAACTATGGCGACATCACGCTCACGGGCAGGTTCCAGCTGAACTCCTGCGCCAACTACTTCAACGAAGGAACCATGAACATTGCCGGAGGAACCGAACTCACGCAGGGCAACGGACAGATTTGGTTCATCAACAAGGGCTACTATTCCACCGCTTCGTTCAACACGGCGGCATGGAATGCATCGATGTACAACTACTGCACCATGTTCGTCACGGGCGATGCCCACATGAACAACGGACAGTTCTACCAAATGGATGGCAGCTATCTGGAGGCCAATCGCGGCGAGTTCGACAACTTCCAGTTTGTCATGGCCAACGGTTCGGGCGTCAACATCAAGAACGGTTCGCTCTGGGGGCGCGACGGTGCCGACTTCCGTGGCAAGTACGACTGGCCCCACCAGGGCTTCGTGGCCGTCAGCGACGAGGCTAAGGCATGGGTGAGACTGGGCGGAAGCAACAAGGTGCTCGACCACAAGGGCAGTGCCTTCCACGTGGAAGGGGCCAACCTCACCCTGGGCTATGAGAGCATGAAGTTCTACAGCACCCATTATTCCTGGCAGGGAACATGGGACAACATCAGCAACAACTTTGCCAACGAGTCTACGGCTGAATCGCTGGCCGCCGCCAAGAGCGAGAACACTACCTGGAACCTGCACAACGTGAGCAAGGTATATACAGGCTCCGACTTTGCCAAGGTCACTGCCACACCCAAGCAGGGCGACTGCGGTGCCACCTGGACACCGAACGAAGGCGGCGACAGGCAGGTCAAGGAGCAGGGACGCATCATGTGCGAAGACCTGGGAACCATTGGCGACTTCGACTTCAACGACGTGGTGTTCGACGCCGTCATCTATACCGATGGAACCACCGAAATAACGCTGCTCGCTGCCGGCGGCACGCTCGATCTCATGGTGGCCGGCATCGAGGTGCACGGCGAGCGGGCCTTCAATGTGGGCAAGACCAACAACATGTGGCACATGGTGAACACGGGAACACCGTCTGTCAAGGACCCCATTGTGGTGAGAGATCCTGTGAAGTTCACCGCCACCGAGAAGTACAACAGCCTCATTGAGATTCCCATTGTGGTGCGCAAGCAGCAGGGACAGAACATCACTTCCTATAACCTCACGGCTGTGAAGGGCAAGGCGCCACAGAAGATTTGCGTGCCCATTGGCACACGCTGGGCCGACGAATACATCAGCATCACGGCCGCCTACCCCAAGTTTATCGACTGGGTGGAGGGCGAAGACCCCTTCGACTGGAACTGGACCAAGCAGTGGGTCGACCGTTTTGTAGACCTGGACCTGAGCAACAACAAATAAATGGAATCATCAAACATTCTTGAAAAATAGTCAGGGGAGGGTGTCCATGCGAATGGACGCCTTTCTCTTTAAAAGAAAAAACGATTATGGCAAACATGAAATCGCTGGCCAAGGACACGGCCATCTATGGCCTTTCGAGCATTGTGGGCCGCTTTCTGAACTATCTGCTCGTGCCGCTCTACACCCATTACATGCCCCGCGAGTCGGGCGACTACGGTGTGAGCACCAACATCTATGCCTACACAGCCCTCATCCTGGTGCTGCTCACGTTTGGCATGGAGACCACGCTGTTCCGTTTTGCCAACGACGAAAAGGCGCGTCCCGACACCGTCTTCTCTACAGCCATGGCCACCGTGGGCTCGCTCACGGCCCTCTTTCTGCTGCTGGTGTTTGGCTTCATCGGTCCCATCAGCGGCGCCCTGGGCTATGATGCCCATCCCGACTACCTGCTGATGATGGCCGTCGTGGTGGCACTCGACGCCCTGCAGGCCATCCCCTTCAGCTTTCTGCGCTACCAGAAGCGCGCCCTTCGCTTTGCAACGCTCAAGATGCTGTTCATCATTCTCAACATCGGTCTGAACGTGCTCTATTTCGTTGTCCTGGGCAAAACGTCGGTGTTCTATGTCTTTTTCATCAATCTGCTTTGCACAGGCTTCATCACCTTTTTCTTCATCCCCGACCTGCTGCGCATCAGCTGGCACTTCGATGCCGCCTTGCTGCGCCGCATGCTCAGCTATTCGTGGCCCATCCTCATCCTGGGCATTGCCGGCATTCTCAATCAGGTGGCCGACAAGATCATCTTCCCCCTGGTCTATCCCGACCAGCAGGAAGCCAACGTGCAGCTGGGCATCTACGGTTCCTGCGTAAAGATAGCCATGATCATGGCCATGATCACGCAGGCTTTCCGCTACGCCTACGAGCCCATTGTCTTTGCCAAGAGCAAGGATGCCGACAAAACAGAGTACTACGCAGCAGCCATGAAGTATTTTCTCATCTTCACCCTGCTGGCCTATCTTTGCGTGGTGGGATGGATGCCGCTGCTGCAGCACATCATTGGTGCCGACTATCGCGAGGGCCTTGGAGTGGTGCCGGTGGTCATGGCAGCCGAGATCATGATGGGCATCTACTTCAACCTGTCGTTCTGGTACAAGCTCATCGACCGCACCATCTACGGCGCCTGGTTCTCCCTGGCCGGCTGTCTGGTGCTGTTTGCCGTCAACATTCTGTTCATTCCGCGCTACGGCTACTGGGCCTGTGCGTGGGGTGGGGTGGCCGGCTACGGCACAGCCATGGTGCTGAGCTATGTGGTGGGGCAGCGCAAGAATCCCATTGCCTACCCCCTGAAGCCCATGGCCGTCTACACCCTGCTGGCTGCCATCGCCACGGCGCTCATGCTGTTTGGGGCCGACGCTCTGCCCTCCTGGGCCCAGCTGCTGTGCAACACGGGGCTCATAGCCGCCTTCACGGCCTTCATCGTCAGGCACGACATGCCCCTGTCGAGTCTGCCTGTGATTGGAAAGAAATTCAGAAAACAATAAATAAAACCGAAATGAGGAAACTTTTTCTATCTGTCCTGTCCCTTTTCCTGCTCTCGTCTGTGCCCAGTCAGGCCGACGAAGGCATGTGGACACTCTGCAATCTGCCCCAGGCGGTGTACGAAACCATGCAGCAAGAGGGCTACCAGCTGCCCTACGACCAGCTGTATCAGGCCGACGATGCCATCATGAAGGCCGTGGTCAACTTCTCTGGCTATTGTTCCGGCGTGGTTGTCTCGCCCAATGGCCTGGTGTTCACCAACCACCATTGCGGCTTCGAGGCCATTCGCAGCCACAGCACCGTGGAGCACGACTACATGCTCAACGGCTTCTACGCCAAGACCTGCGAGGAAGAGCTGCCCAACAAGAACATGTTTGTTGCCTTCATGGTTGAACAGAAAGACGTCACTTCCCAGGTCATCACCCCGCAGTTCGAAAAGATGAACAGCCAGGAGCGCGGCCACTATCTCGACTCTTTGGAGAACGCATGGTCGAAGCAGGTGAGGAAAAACGACTCCACTCTGCGCCTGGAGCTGAAGCCCTTCTATGAAGGCAACCGCTATTATGCCACCACCTATCGCGACTTCCGCGATGTGCGCCTGGTGTTCACCATTCCCAAGTCGATGGGCAAGTTTGGCGGCGAGACCGACAACTGGATGTGGCCCCGCCAGACGTGCGACTTCTCCGTGTTCCGCATCTATGCCGATCCCAAGACCAACGGGCCAGCCGACTATTCCAAGGACAACGTGCCCTATCGCTCCAAGCACTGGGCGCGTGTGTCGCTCGACGGCTATCACGACGGCTCCTTTGCCATGACCATGGGCTATCCCGGCAGCACGTCGCGCTACCTGAGCAGCTACGGCATCGAGGAGCGCCGCGCCCAGAACGCCATCCGTGCCCAGGTGCGCGGTGTGAAGCAAGAGGTGATGAAGCGCCACATGGATGCCAGCGAGGCCGTGCGCATCAAGTACGACTCCAAGTATGCCCAGTCGTCAAACTACTGGAAGAACTCCATCGGCATGAACAAGTGCATCGACAGCATCGGCCTCGTTGCCCGGAAGCGCCAGTTCGAGCACCAGCTGCAGCAGTGGGTCGACTCCACCGGCCATTTCAAGGGCCAGCTCAGTTTCCCCCTCCTGTCGGGTCTCTATGCCAAGCGCCTGCATCTGAGCGAGATACAGACGTATTTTTCAGAGACCTTCCGTCGCACCGACGAGCTGTCGCGCCGCGCCCTGCTCATCCACAACGGCATCCAGCCCAAGGGCCACGGCAAGCGCCAGCATCATGTGTTCAAGGACAATAGCGAAACCTTCGACCTTTCCACCGACCGCGAAATCCTGGGCGCCCTGCTCAGCAACTACCGCACCCACGTGGCCGACGAGCGTTTCCTGCCCGCTTTCTTCAAGACCATCGACCAGCAGTTTGGCGGCAACTGCCAGCAGTATGCCGACTATCTCTACAGCCACTCCCAGCTCATGAAGAGCGGCAAGCGCATCTATCTGAAGAAGAAGTCGTTCCTGGCCGACCCCGGCGTGCAGTTTGGTCTCGACCTGACCGAGATTCAGGGCCAGCTGAAGGCCAAGATAGAGACGCTGCGCGACGACATCGACGCCCAGGAACGTCTGCTCTGCGCCGCCAAGCTGCGCATGGAGGAAGCGATGCCCCACTACAGCGATGCCAACTTCACCATGCGACTGAGCTACGGCCAGGTGCGCCAGTTCACGCAGGGTGGCCGCCCGTCGGGCTATTACACCACAGCACCCAGTCTGCTCCGCAAGATGCAGCAGGGCGACAAGATTGAAGACTACCGCGTGGAGCCAGCGATGCTCAGGCTCATGGGCTCGGGCGATTTTGAGCCCTTTGCCGACAAGCTTACGGGTCAGCTGCAGCTGTGCTTCCTCACCACCAACGACATCACCGGCGGCAACTCCGGCAGTCCCATGTTCGATGCCCGGAACCGCCTCATCGGCCTGGCCTTCGACGGCAACTGGGAGTCGCTCTCCAGCGACATCCTGTTCGACTCCAGCCTGGCCCGCTGCATTGGTGTCGACATTCGCTACGTGCTCTTCATGATGCACCGTTGGGGCAGCGCCTATCGCCTGCTCAGCGAAATGGGCATCGAATGACCCATGCCGCCAGCTGCGGCTTCGCGAGCCTTCAGCCCCAATTTTGCCGACTCCATCGCCATTGAATACGACGACGGTCGCGTGTTTGTGCCCGTCAGGGTCGGCGGCACCGTGCGCCGTTTCCTGCTCGACACGGGAGCCGCCCAAGCCATTGTCTACGACGATACCGACCTGGCCCGTTCGCCCCGGCTGGGCACCATCAGCTCCATCGACGCCCTGGGCACCCAGGCCAGCGTGCCCGTGGTGGCCCTGCCCCCACTCACTCTGGGTCAGCTCACGCTCACCGGCCTGCACGCCACCGTTCATCAGCGGCCACCTCTCTATCTCATCAACCACCACAGCTTTGCCCAGGCGCTCGACTCCTGTCTGGCTCAGAACCCCGCCCAGATTGCCGACACCGTGGCGGGCAGCTTTGTCCGAGGCCTGCACGGCCGCGAGCGCCAGGCCCCCGTGGTGCGTTTGCAGCTCGACAGCCTTGTCTTTGCCGGCCACGCCCTCCGCCATGTGCCGGCCCGCACCACCCAGGGGCTTTCCCATCTGGGCGGTCCGCTGCTGGGCCACGGAGCCGTGATCTTCATGCCCCGCCGCCGCCTGCGCTTCATTCCCTTTTGAAACGCTGCATGTATTTACGATTTGTGTTTAACTGAACACGAAGACACAAAGACACAAAGATATGAAAACTGCATGACAGCATAAATAATTGTCGGTATTTCCTTTTCAATAGTTTGATTTTCAGTGCTTTGCAATAGGGCCCCCGTTGTGTTGCAATAGGGCCCCCGTTGTGTTGCAATAGGGGCCCCGTTGTGTTGCAATAGGGCCTCCGTTGTGTTGCAATAGGGCCTCCGTTGTGTTGCAATAGGGCCTCCGTTGTGTTGCAATAGGGCCCCCGTTGTGTGGTAACGGGGGCCCCGTTGCAAACCAACTGCAAGGCCGTTGTTTTCTGCATAGAAATCGAAAAATAAATCGTAAATAGTAAATCGTCAAATCGTAAATATATTTTACGCTTTGCGCCCTGCTTTTACGCATTGTCAGCCCGTGTTGTTGTTTTTTCTTATCTTTGCAGCAACAAATCATTATCAATTGTTTTCCTATGAAGAAACTGCTCTATTTCATCCTGGCCCTGTGCCTGCCGCTGTCGGTCGAGGCCCAGCAAGCCGACGTGAGCGTGGTCGTGACCACGCCCGGCACGCTTGGCAGTCTCATCCTGCAGCAGGCCGAGAGCCTGCAGAGCGTGGAAAGACTCACCGTGAGCGGCACGCTCAACGACGACGACATGAACGTCATTGGCCGCCAGCTCACCAGTCTTGTCTATGCCAACATGCAGGGCGTGACCAACGAGACGTTCAGCTCCACCTTCCGTGGCAACACCGTCCTGCAGCAGGTGGTGCTGCCGCAGCATTTGACCGAGACGCCAGCCAACCTGTTCTATGGTTGCAGCAGTCTGACGGACGTGGTGCTGCCCCCGTCGCTTCGCTCCATTGCCATGCAGACGTTTTGCAACTGTCGCGCCCTCACCAGCATCGACCTGCCTGTTGGCCTGCAAAGCATAGGCGACTGGGCATTCCAGGACTGCCGCAGTCTTGCAGCGGTGGTGCTGCCCCAGGGACTCACGTCGCTGGGCTCGTCGGCCTTCAGCGGCTGCACGGGTCTTGTCAGCATCAGTCTGCCCGGTACGCTCGCGGTTGTTCCCGACGGTGCCTTCAAGAACACCGGCCAGCTGCAGTCGCTCACGCTGCCCGAAGGCATTCAGGAGATAGGCAGCGATGCCTTTCGCAATGCCTTTGCCAGCAGTGCCCAGGTGGAGCTTGTGCTGCCGTCTACGCTGCGCGTCGTGGGCGAGAATGCCTTCAACGGTCAGCCCATCGTCTCCTTGCAGCTCAACGAAGGGCTGCGCCAGCTGCGCTCTGGTTGCTTCAGCGCCACGGCCCTCACAGAGGTCAGCGTGCCGTCGACCGTGACTTACGCGCGCGAACCTTTTTATAATTGTCGTCAGCTCAGCCGCATTGTCATGCTGCCCATCGTGCCGCCCGCCTGCTATGGCTACTATCTGGTGAGCAGCCGCGCCAGCGACCTTGCCGACCGCGTGCTGGTGGTGCCGACCGTGAGCCAGCTGGCCTATCAGCAAACCAAGGGCTACGACAACTTTGCCACCTATGCCACCCACGACCAGCTGCCCAGCCAGCTGTCTGTCGTGGGCGACTTCGCCTTCAGCACGCCTGCCGTGGACGGCTGGCACCCCGACGTCGTGATCGACAACGACCGGAACAACGGCTCGTCAGAGAACAACGGCTTCGGCACGCTCACCCTGCTGCCCGGTGAGGGTCTGCTGTCGGTGGGCCGCCTGCAGCTGCTCTACGACGCCGAGATGGAGCTGTGGAACAAGTTTCGCTGGCACGACGCACGGCGCAACCCCTACGGCACCGTGTCGACCGGCTATGCCAAGAACTTCAGCAGCATCGTGGCCCAAGGCGCCATGCGCGCCGACGAGATTGTGGTCGACGCCACCTTCTACGTTAGCCGCTGGCAAACGCTCTGCCTGCCCTTCGACTGCCAGATGAGCGACATCGAGCCGCTGTCGCCCAACACCTTCTTCTCCATTCGCGAGTACGACGCCGCTGCGCGTGCCGCCGGCAACATGGGCGAAACCTGGCGCGTGGTGGCCCCCGGCGAAATGCTCAGGGCTGGCCATGGCTACATGATATGCGGCGTGAGCTACAAAGACGTGAGCTCGCTCACGGAACAGGCGTTCACCCTGCGCTTCCGCAGCGTGAACAATGCCAGCAAGAACCGCCTCTTCAGCACGGCAAGCGAGACCGTGCAGCTCTCAGACCAGGCCGCCGAGTTTGAGCACAACCGTGGCTGGAACCTCGTGGGCAACCCCTACCCCTGCTACGTGAACAGCGGGCAGACCACGCTCAGCGTGCCCTTCACCATCTGGAATGCCTACGACAAGAAGTATGAGTCGCTGCGCCAGCCCGACGATGCCTACGTGTTTTCGCCCTTCGAAGCCTTCTTCGTGCAGCGTTCCGACGCCCAGTCCCAGCTGACATTCCTTGCCGAGGGCCGACAGACCAGCCGCACCCTGCCCACCGGGGCCGCCAGCAGGCAGATGCGGACCGGTGGCCAGCGCCATGTGCTGAACATCGTGCTCTCTCAAGGCCAGCAGCAAGACAGGACCCGCGTGGTGCTCAATGAAGAGGCACTCGCAGGCTATGAGGCCGACAAGGATGCGCCCAAGATGCGCGCTGCCGACAGCGATGCGTCGCTGCTCTACACGCTGCACGGCGGCATGGAGTATGCCATCAGCGAGCGGCCCCTTGCCGACGGCTGCGCCCTGCTGGGCATGACGCTTGGCAGCGACGCTCCCTGCTGCATCAGTCTGCTCAGCAGCGATGCCACAGCCGTGTGGCTCACCGACCGTGAGCGCGGCACCACCGTGCAGCTCGATGCCGATGGCTACTGCTTCACCGCCCAGCCCGGCCCGCTCAACGACCGCTTTGTGCTCACTTTTGGCGACGCTTCTGCCCAGACCACGGCCATTGCCACCCAGCCGGCCACGGCCTCGCCCGCTGCCAGCACAACCTTCAGTCTGCAAGGACTGCCTGCTGCCGCCCGGTCCAAGGGCGTCTATATCCGCAACGGAAAGAAAGTAATCGTGAAATAAAGCCCATCCTTACGACTATGAAGAAAATACTTTCCATACTGTTGGCCATCATGGCCAGTGTGTCTGCCGTCGCAGCAGACTTCACCCTGCAAACGCTAGCCCAGCCGCAGCTGGCCATCAGCAGCATCAGCCATCCACAGCCCACGGCGGTGGCTGCCGGTGCCCGGCTCACCGTGTCGGTTGCACCGCGTGCCGGCTTCAGGCTGGTGTGCTGGAAAGAGGGCAACGACGTGCTCAGCACCGAGACGTCGTTTGACTTCACCATGCCCGAGCGCAACGTGATGCTCACGGCCGTGATGCAGTATCAGCCCGATGCGCCTGCCAACCCCAACTGCTATTATGCCGACACGAAGACGGCTGTCATGGACGACTTCCTGCCCGGCTCGTTGCTCACTGCTTTCAAGGCCGTGAGCGGTTCGCTCAAGGATGGCGACGTGTCGAAGCTCATCGTCAGGGGCATCATCAACAAGAACGACGTGAGCGACGGCGCAGTGTGGCTCAAGCCCGTTGCAGTAGATCTGGCCAACACTGCCGGTGTCACGCGCTTGCAGGACCTGGGGCGCAATGCCAACCTGGCCACGCTCCATTTGCCCGATGGAATCGAGCAAATTGACGCCACGGCCTTTCGCAACACGCCCAATGTGTCGCGGCTGACGCTCATGACCTACGTGCCACCCACCACCACTGCCGCCCTGACCACCTATCTGAAGCCCCAGCAGGTCATGGCCATCTACGTGCCGCAAACGTCGCTGGCACTCTATCAGGAACACGAGGTGTGGGGCCAGTACACCATCCTGCCCATCACGGCCGACGTGGTCACCGTGAGCGTGGCCCTCCCGGCTGCTGCCGAACCAGACCGCTTCCAGGGCTGCCACCTGTCTTTGGTCAACGTGAAGACGGGCCAGCGGCTCAGCTATGTCATGGATGGCCGACAGCAGTATCGCTTCAGCAACATTCTGAAGAACAGCCAGTGGCGCATTGAGATGACCAAGGACCGCCAGCTGGTGGGACAGAAGAGGGATGTGGTCGATGTGCAGTCTGACAACGTGGAGACCACCATCGACCAGCTCACCGTGCTGCACGACGTGACAGCCCGAGTGCTCACCCCCGACGGCACCGACATTGCAGCCGAGACAACGGTGCTTTTTCTCGATGAAAACGAGGGTTTTCTGGGCAAGGGCACGATGCTCAGTGCCATGCCCGAAGGCATGGTGGTGAAGACCCGCGTGCGTCTCACTGCTGCCCAGCAGGCACTCTATCAGTTGCCCGACGTGCAGCAGGTCAGCGTGGGTTCGGCCAGCACCATCGTCACGCAGCTGGCTCCCTAGAACTTCAGACAGCAGCCCGTGCAGGTGCAGAGCCAGCAGGGCGAGCCGCTGCAAGGGGCCCGCGTCTTTGTTTCGCAGCGCCTGGCCAGCGGTCTTGCCGACCGCAGTGCCACGGTGTTCACCGCTGCCGACGGTCTGGCCCAGTTGCAGGTGGCTGCCGAAGCACCCTTCAGCGTCATGGTGTCGGCCGACGGCTACGTGAACCGCACCCTCTCCTTTGAACCCGACGAACTGGCAGGCACCACGCCCGTGGTGGCACTGAAAAAGGCCGACGGCACCGTCATCGACGTGCAGGCCATGCTGCATTTCACCCCTTCGGGCCAGCATTCATCGCAGTCGGCTGCTGCCACCAGCGAGCAGTTGCAGTCGGTCAGCTACGAAATCTTTGACCTCACGCAGCAGCGCGCCATCACCGAGTTTGGCAACCAGGGCAACCGCCTGCAGCTGTATGAGACGCTGCCCGTGGGCCATGTGCTCCAGGTTTCGGCCACGCTCAGCCCCGCCGTGCTGAAGACGGCCACCGCCACGGCGCAGTGCACGGTGGGGGCACAGACCAGTCTGAGCCTGGACCTCTATGAGCTGGGTGCGCTGCATGCCGATCTGACGACCGAAGCATCGGGCCGCTTCATGGCTCTTCTCTTCGATGAAAACGGCCATTTTGTGCAGACGGCCAACTATCAGGCCGACCACACGCTCGACGTGCGACAGCTGTCTGCGGGCCAGTATCAGCTGGTCACCATGCCGACGAGCCGCTGGCTCAGCACCGTGGCGTCGGTGGACCGACTGCAGGAACTGGGCTTCCGACAGGACATTGACTATGTGCTCAAGGTGGTCACCGTTGAACAGGCACAGGAGTCGACCGTGGCGGTGACTTATGCCAAGACCGACGGGGCCAGCCTGCTGCCGCAGTTCTTTGCCCAGGGCACCTCGTTCGAGGCCAACAAGCAGGAGCTCACCGTGGGCAACTACGTGACGCTCAGCACCCTCTTCGTGCCCGATGTGGTGGGTACGCTCACCAATTTGCAGCTGGTCGTCGACCTGCCCGAAGGCTGCGACTTCGTGGAAGGGTCGGCCCTTGTGGGTGGCACGCTCGCCGCCTATGTGCTCGATGGCCGCCAGCTCACCATCAGTCTGCCCGACCTGCAGAGCCGCGTGCGCTTCTGTGTGGTGCCCGTGGAGCCCGGCGACTATCAGCCTTCGGCCCTGCTGCGCTGCACCCACGTGCTGCCTTCCGGCGAGCAGCACCGCTACCTGTTGCCCATCGGTGCCACCTCGTTCCAGGCCAAGAGCATTGCCTTCTATGCGCCACGTCGCGTTGCCATGGCGCAAGCCTATACTTATGGCGTGGGCCCGGCTTTGCAGACCGTGGAGGTGCGCGAAGACGACCAGGTGCTGGGACGCACACAGGTGGGGCCCGATGGCAAGTGGAAACTGCTGGTAGACCTTGACGGCGAGCGCGACTACTTCCTGCATGCCGAGATTATCGACGAGCGGGAACCTGGTCGGCCACGCGTGCTGAAGAGCCAGACACGCTGCACAAACTATGACCGGGACAACCTGGTGTGGAACAGCATCGCCATTGGCGACGGGCGCGATGCCTGGGAAAACAAGAATATCAATCGCGACGTCAGGACCCACATGCCTGTCATTCCTCGGCCCAACTACATTTACTATCCCGAACCTGTCGCCAGTCCGGGCTATATACCCGTTCCTGTCACCGGACCTGTGCAGAAATATGTCACGCTGAAATTCCCCAGAAAGAAGAAACAGCTGAAGCGGCAGACGCTCATGGGTGTTATTGTTATCACTGGCTTCCCTCCCAGCTGGCCGCCATCATGCTGGCCGCCATTCACGATTGGACGCACCCCACCCATAGAAGGAGAGGTAGGTGTTAATCCACCTAAGGAAAAATGGCCGCCGGATGATGAACCAGACACCATCCGGACTCAAGGTAATCATGGCGACGACACCATTACTGTGGTCATTCCCGTGAAGCCCGACACCGTCACAAGGAAACAGTGGGAGAACATCGACATTTATTACTACACTTCCGAAGACACGGAGCGCTTCGACTCGGCCTTCATTGATTCGCTCAGGCGCTACCCGCCGGAGCCTGGCTCAGGTGGCTGTCTGGTTCGTATGGAAGCCATCATAGACCCTGCGGGCTACGTCTACGAGGCGGTGTCGAGGAACCGCGTGGAGGGTGTCACCACCACCGCTTATTATAAGGAGCAGTACGAAGACCAGTATGGCGACGTGCATGAGCGCACTGCCTTCTGGGATGCCTGGAACTACGGACAGCAGAACCCGCTCTACACCGACCGCGAGGGCGTCTGCCAGTGGGACGTGCCGCAGGGACAGTGGCAGGTGAAGTATGAGAAGACGGGCTTCGAGACGGTCTGCAGCGACTGGCTGCCCGTGCCGCTGGCCAGGGGCGCATCTATACCCTGTCGGGCCAGCGTCTGCAGTCACCGCGCCGTGGTCTGAACATCGTCGACCGCAAGAAAGTTGTGGTGAAATAGTCATGGGAGTGGTGTCAGTCGAGCTGATCGTGCTGTCTGGTCTTGGGAGTCTTGGGGAAGTAGGGATGAACGTGTTCTCGCTCCAGCATCTCGTCGTAGACAGAGTCGACGGGTTGGCCGTAATCATCCTCATGCTGCATGATGCCATACCATGTGAACAGTATGCATGCCAGGATGATGAGAAGAATGGCGATGACTGTTTTTCGGTGTGTCTTGATGCTCATATTACCAACGGTCTTTGGTGGTGATGTCGTCGGCCCAGCGGTGATCCTTGGGGAAGGGCTGTCCGCCCCAGGCTTTCACCTGTGTCCAGGGCTGTGCGGGGTCGGTCCAGAAGGGATGGTCGGCAGGCAAGCCCAGGGGCATGAGCGAGAGGCTGGTCATGTAGAGCGAGCCGTTGTTGGTGTACCAGTCGGCTGTTTCGGGCTGGTGGCCGCAGAAGCCAATGGTGAGGAAGCCCGCGTCGTTGTAGTTCTGTTGCTGGTCGTACATGCGGTGCATCACCTGGGTCAGGGCGGCACGCACCTGTCCGTTGGGCAGTTCCTTGGGCAACTTCTGCTGCCAGGCCAGCATGGCCAGGGGCTGCATGGCGGCCATGCGGTAGGGTGTGGAACGGCCAATGACGGGGAAGGTGCCTTCGGGCGAGATGAAGCGTTCGAGAATGATGGAGAACTTCTGTGCACGCTTCAGGGCGCGGTCGTAGTACTTCTTGTACTCCAGTCGGGTGCTGGCCTTGGCGTCGATCATGTTTTGCAGCGTTTCCAGATACATGGCATGGAACACGTAGCTCGAGTAGTAGTCGAAGGCAAACACGGGGCCGTCGGCATACCAGCCGTCGCCCACATACCATTCCTCCACCTTGCGGATGGTGGTCATCACGCGGTAGTCGTCATACTCCTTCAGGCCGGCGGCCTTGGCAATGAAGCTCTCGATGATGCTTGAGAAGAGGAACCAGTTGGTGTAGGGCGGTTCTATGCGGCGCAGCTTCTTGAACTCTTCGATGTAGCGTTGCTTGGTGAGGCTGTCGAGCGGCATCCACAGCTGGTCGTAGGCACGCACGAACGACTCGGCAATGTAGGCGGCGTCTACCAGGTTCTGTCCGCTGACGCCCCAGCACAGGTAGTCGGGGCTGTGGGGATCGACGCTGTTCCTGTAGGAAGCCAGTGCCCACTGTCGCAGCTGCTGTCGCTGCTGGCTCTCGGCCGTCTGGTCGTCGGGCAGTGCCAGCCACGGTGCGATGCCCGCCATGAGTCGGCCGAAGGTCTCCATATAGACCACCTTGCGGTTGCGGTTGTCAAAGGAGGGGCTGAACTCGGTCTTCATGTTCTTTTGAAGTTGGCCGCGAGCCATGTTCTCCAGCACGGGCTGAGCCATGCGCCAGGCTTCCTGGCACCAGTATTCGCGGTCGGCCATGGGCTTGGCCTGTTTCTTCTTGGCTGCATCGGCAGGCAGGCAGAGGCCGCAAGCCAGCAGCAGCAGGATGCAAAGAAAGAGTTTTTTCATTTCGAGGCAGAATTAATTTGTTTGGGTTTTGTTTCTTCAAATGTCACTTTCCAGGGCCACTGCTCGTTGTTCTGGCTCCATTCCGAGGAGGCTTTTCCGCTGGTCCAGGGGTGCTGCCAGTGCTGTGTGGGTGCGCCCATGACCACGAAGAACAGGTGGGTGCAGTTCTGTGGCACGGTGAGCTGTGCCACGCCCTCGCGGAGGCTCTGCACCTCGCCGTAGGTTCGTGTGCCGTCTTTCTGCAAGGCCACGAAGGCATAGCGCCAGCCTGCGCGGTCTTTGTAGACGTAGCGGTAGCCCGTGGCGTCGGTCAGACCGGTGAAGTTGGCCTTGACCACGGTGCCGGCGGCTGGCAGCGTCATGTTGATGATGGAGTAGCCATAGTTCTGGATGCAGTGTGCCACGTCGGCCTGATAGGTGGCCTGCGCTGCGCTGATGGTCTTGAGGAACGTCTTGTGCTGGCCAATGCGGTGCTTGGCGCGGTCGCGCACGCCGTCGATGTCCCAGGTGGCCATGCGCATGTAGCCCTGCATGAGCTCGTCGTTGAACTGCTGCTGCGTCATGTTGTTCATGCGGATGTAGGTCTGTATGGGGTCTTCGCCATACTTGGTTTCCCGCCACATGCGTCCGATGAAGCTGCGTCCGTGCAGCATGGCCCACCAGTCGTGAATGTAGCAGCAGGCATAGCGCCAGTCTTCGTGCAGCAGGTTCAGGTGGTGGGCGTCGAGGTGCTGTTCGAAGTACTCGCCGTCGGTGAACTGACGTTCGGGGAAAATCTGGTAGGCCTGCCAGTCGGCGCAGCTCTCCCACCATCCGCAGTCGTTGCCGCCGCCCCAGCCCCAGCGCCAGCCACGGTCGTAGTGGTCGCCCGTGCCCAGGTCGGCTGAGACGAGATATTGGAAGGTGTGTCCCACCTCATGTGCCACGGTGTGTCCGCCACGGGCCGTTGCTGCCCATGGATTGAAGTGTCCGATGCCCGTCATGTGCCACGAGCCGTCGGGTTCCTGGCCGTTGTCGCCTGCGGCATCGGCACGCCATTCAGACTGGTAGGGAATGTAGAGCTGAATCTTGTAGTTGTCGGTTGTTGACTGTCCGGGCACGATGAATCCCAGGTCGTCCACGTAGCATTTCCAGCAGCGTTCGGCAATGGCCAGCACGTCGTTGGCGTTGGCAATGCTGCCGTTGTTGGGATGTTTTATGCGTGTGGGGTCGTTGCCGTAGCGTGCGTCCCAGAACACGGCAAAGTGCTGGCTCTCCAGGTGGTGAGCAAAGTTGTAGCCCGTGGTGGCGGCACTGTTCTCATAGTCGGTTCCGTTGTAGGTGTAAGGCTTCAGCAGGTAGGCGCCGGGGTTCTCAAACATCATGTCGGCCCCGTCGGTGGGCACCAGTGTGCCGTAGGCTTGGGTGTAGTAGCCCAGCGTGCGGCTGGTGTCGTAGCACTTGAAGTTGCTGGTCGACACCTGGATGGAGTCAACGTTTTTCAGCAGCAGGGTGCCGTTTTTCTTGAACCGGTTGTCGTAGCGCACCCACAGTGTGTCGCCCGTTTGGGCCAGGAGGCATTGCGTGGTGCCCTGAGCGAGCAGGAGCAGCAGTGCAAGGTATGTAGTCTTTTTCATGATTCTCATGTTATTTTACGATATATTTCTTTCCGTTCTTCACGTAGATGCCCTTCTGCGGCACGCTGTTCAGGCGGCGTCCGTGCAGGTCGAAGATGGCTTCGGCTTGGTTGCCGGGCGTGGCCATGAGGGCATTGATGCCCGTGGTGGCGGTGATGTCTTCGTCGATGCCGTCGATGTAGAATCGCAGCGGTGTGCTGGTGTCGGCACGGTGGTCGGCAAAGAAGCTGGTGAATCCGGGCTGCGGTGTGGTCTCCTGCACCTGCTCCATGCGTCCGTCGGCGTTGAGCAGGAAGTTGCCGGCGCCCACGTTGTGCTGGTAGTAGCTGCCCGTGGCCTGCACGTAGCTTTCATAGTTGGTTCCCTCGAAGCTGGTCTTGCTTCTGGGCTTCTTCTGTCCGGCGGCCATGCTCACGTTGGGAATGAGGTAGAGCGGTCCGTAGGGTCGGCCGTTGCCCCACGAAGAGGCGGCGCGCTGTCCTTCGGCATAGTCGGGCTGTCGCGAGGGGTTCACCACATAGTGCTGTCCGGCCTTCATCACCACGGCGCCGGGGTTGGTCTTCAGGTCGATGGTCTCAAAGTCGAGCAGGGTGCTGTTGCCGTCGCGCAGTCCGCGAATGGTGGCCAGGCGTGTGTCGTCTCCGAAGGCGTCGGTCACCTGTTCGGCTGTCAGGTCGACGGGCACGATGAGCGAGTTCCACTGTCCTGCCTGCATGTTGCGTCGCAGGGCCAGCAGTCCGTGGTCCACGGCGTAGTTGCCGGCAAAGGCCGTGCTGTCCTGGTCGAGCACAAAGCGTGGCATCGACTTGAAGCGCATGGCCTTGATGTCGGCCAGGCGGAAGGTGTCGCGTCCCACGACGAGCTGTGCGCCCTCGCGGTGCAGCATGGGTGTGTCGTTGCTGCTCACAATATAATAATAGGTGACGCCGGCCTTGGTGGTGATGACCAGGTTCTTGGCTCCCAGCAGGGCCAGGGGCCGTGTGGCGGCAAAAGAGCCCATGGCAAGGCTGAGGGCCAAGCCAAGGGCGAATATTTTCTTTCTCATAGCATTGCGTTTTTATCGGATGATTACTTTCTTGCCGTTCTGGATGTAGATGCCCTTCTGCGGTGTGCCGTTCACGATGCGTCCGCGCAGGTCGCAGAGACGGTTGCCGTTCGTGCCCTGGGTGGCCACGACGGAGGCAATGCCGGTGGGATCGAGCGTGCCGAAGTTGTAGACGCGGCTGCACATCTGGTACAGCGCCTTCAGCTCGCTCAGTTCCAGCACGCGGTCGTAGAAGAACACATCGTCGAAGCAGGCGTTGGCCGAGCCCCAGAACGAGCCGTTGCCCAGGTAGAAGGTGGGGCTGTTTTTCAGGTGGTCCACAATCAGGTTGTAGTCGTAGCCCGTCTTGGTGGTCACCTCCTTGTCGTCGATTTTTCCGTTGAACACGTCGCCCGTGTTCTTCTGCACGCCGTCAATGTAGACCTTGATGCCGGCAAAGTTGCTGCGGTTGAAGAGCACGATGACGTGGTGCCAGCGCGTGTCGCGCAGCTCGGTGCGGTCGGTGCTGGTGGGGTGGTTGATGTCGAGCCACTTTCCGGCATTGTCGTTGAAGCCCGTGTAGAGGTTGCCCGTGAAGTAGAGCCGGGCCTGTGTGGCCTCGTTGCAGAAGCCGTAGAGCGCGTCATACACATTCGCTGCGTCGTTGCAGCGCACCCAGAAGGCCAGCGAGGCGCCGTCGGCCAGCTCCTTGCCGAAGAGCGGATTGGGCATTTCGGCATAGCTCTCCTTCTGGTTGGCCCCAAAGCTGTTGTGCAGGAATCGTCCGTTGCGCATGCCGTCGGTCTCCAGCGTGGGAGCGCTGGTGGCGTCGCGCTGCTTCAGCAGTGCCTGCTGTGCGTGGTCGAAGGTGTTGAAGAGCGGGTCGCTGTCGAATCCGTAGTGGGCCACCAGTCCGTTCTTCCAGTCGGCTTCGGGCGTGCTTTCGGCCTTGGCCGTGACGTTATAGCTGGCCTGCCAGAAGTAGCTGCCCGACGTGAGTCGTGCGTTGAGCGTCACGTTGGCGTCGTCGGTCAGTCCGGTGGGGTTGTAGCGTCCCTCGTCCGAGATCACTTCGGGCATCGAGCTGGTCCAGCTGAGCGTCACGTTGGGGTCGTAGATAGTCACGCCGTACAGGTCGGCATGTGCGCTCACGCTCCTGTTGTTGGCCACGGGCATCTTCTGGTGCTTCACCTGCCAGGCCAGTGCGTAGTCGCCGCGCAGGCGGTATCCCCACACGCACACGCCGCTGCTGGCCAGTGCCGAGAAGGCAATGCTCTTGATGCTCTGCCCGTCCATTTGCTGTTCCATCACCACGCCGTTGTAGGTCACGCCGCCCATGGTGAGCTTCAGGTAGCCGGTGCCCTCTTCGCGCGACCAGCTGCCCGTGTAGGCACCGCTAATCTTCTTGTCGGCCGAGAGCGTCACGGTCACGGGTCTCACCACCTCGCGGTTCTTGTAGTCCATGGCATACTTGTGAATCAGGATGCTGTAGGTGCCCACGAAGTCGTCGTCGGCAATGGGGCTGGTGGTGGCAATGTCCTGGTCGGTAATCTGTTCGCCGTTGTATTCGAAGGGCGACGCCACCAGCCATCCGTTCTTGGTCTGCAGCAGCTGGTGCACCCTGACCAGATGTCCCTCGGTGCCGTTGTCGAAGCGGGTGTGATACACCAGGTAGGTGCGCCCGTCTTCGGCAGCAATCACGCTGTTGTGGCCCTGGCTCAGCTCGCCCGTGGTCATGAAGCCCCAGTCGGCGTAGGCACCCATCACCTTCACGCCACGGTTGTCGGCGTTCTTGCCATAGTTCATGGCATAGCCGCTGAAGATGGCGCTCTTGCCAGAAGCATCGACGTAGGGGCCGTTGGGGTTCTTCGAGCGGAACTCGCGCATCACGTAGCCGCCCACCGAGTCGAAGAAGCCGTAGCTCACGAACAGGTAGTAGTAGCCGCCCACATGCTCAATGTAGGAGCCTTCGCCCGACACGTAGTAGCCGCCGGCAATCTTGGTGCCGAAGTAGGGGTCGCTGGTCACGCCGTCGCCCGTGCCTTTCACGGGGTAGACCACGTCGTAGTCTCTCAGTCCCGTTTCCTCGTTGAGCTCCAGCATCCAGATGCCGCCACTCCACGAGCCGTAGGCCATCCACAGCTTGCCCTCTTCGTCGTAGAACACGGCGGGGTCGATGGTGTGTGGCCATCGGTTGCCCCACTTGTTGCCCACGGCATAGCGCGAAGGCAGCGCGTTCAGCGTGCCCAGTGCCAGCTCCAGGTCGGTGCCCTTGTAGCTGTGGCCCGAGTCCTGGAAGCCGCACGTCACCACCGGGCCCTGGTAAGTGTATGGGCCGGTGATGCTGTTGCTGGTGAGCAGGATGATGCTCGAGTGCCACTCATTGCCGTTGATGCTCAGGTACATGCACCACTTCTTCATCACGGGGTTCCAGATCACGTCGGGGGCCCACATGTTGCCGTTGATGTTGTAGCCGGCATCGGTGCGGGCACTCCACTCCATCGCGTTGAACTGGGGCATGTCCATCTCCACGCCGCCCTTCATCACCTTCTTCACCTGTGGGGTGACGAACGCCTTGCCATTGTCGTTGGGACTCCACGTGGGGTTGGCCTGCGTCCAGTTCTGCATGTCGGTGGTATAGGCACCGGCCTTGTGTGAGCCAAAGATGTAGTAGCGCTTGCTGTTGGGCTCCCACACCACCGACGGGTCGTGCACGCTCGCTTGGTTCTTCGATGTGGCCTTGTACAGGCCGTTCAGTTGGGCCGTTGTCATTTCCTGTTGGGCCGAGGTGCCCAGGAATGGCATGCAAGCCATCAGAAGCGTAAAAAGTTTCTTCATTTCTATAGTTTTGGTGATTTAGTTCTCTTCGATTGCAAAATTATGAATAATTTTTCATTCTGGCAAGCGTTTTTACGGGAAAATAGCTATCTTTGCAGGCGAAACGTTTTTATTCACTCAAACAAGCGAAACTGTCATGAAGAGACTACTGCTCATTTGCCTCTGTGCCCTCAGCCTGCTGGCACATGCCCAGAAGAACCCCATCCTGCCCGAAATGCACGCCGACCCCGAGGTGCTGGCTGCCAACGGGCGCTACTACATCTACTCCACCACCGACGGTGCTCCGGGCTGGGGCGGCTACTACTTCACCTGCTACTCGTCGAAAGACCTGAAGCAGTGGCGCTACGAAGGCATCATCCTGGATCTGAAGAAAGACACCCGCTGGGCCAAGGGCAACGCCTGGGCACCCGCCATTGAGCACAAGAACGGCAAGTTCTATTTCTACTACAGCGGCGACCAGGGCGAGCGCAAGGCCATCGGCGTGGCCGTGAGCGACAGTCCCACCGGGCCCTTCACCGACCTGGGCCACCCCATCGTTGACAAGCGGCCGGAGGGGCAGAAGAACGGACAGCAGATAGACGTAGACGTGTTTACCGACGACGACGGACAGAGCTACCTCTACTGGGGCAATGGCTACATGGCCGGAGCCAAGCTGAATGCCGACATGACCTCGATTGACACCACCACCATCGTGCGACTGACGCCCCGTGGCGGCACGCTGCAGGACTATGCCTACCGCGAGGCTCCCTACGTGTTCAAGCGCAACGGCATCTACTACTTCCTTTGGAGCGTAGACGACACCGGTTCGCCCAACTACCACGTGGCCTACGGCACCGCCACCTCGCCCCTGGGCCCCATCACCGTGGCTGCCGAACCCGTGATTCTGCAGCAGCGTCCCGACCAGAAAATCTACGGAACGGCCCACAACTCGGTGCTGCAGATACCGGGAAAGGACAAGTGGTATGTGGTCTATCACCGCATCAACCCGGCCTATCTCGACAAGAAAGACGGCCCGGGCTTCCATCGTGAGGTGTGCATCGACCCGATGGAGTTCCACAAGGACGGGCGCATCAAGCCCATCACGCCCACCAACTGATTTTCCATCAGCCCTTTTTCCGTTTGCAACGGGGGCCTCATTGTGCTGCAATGGGGCCCCCGTTGTGTTGCAATAGGGCCTCCGTTGTGTTGCAATAGGGCCTCCGTTGTGTTGCAATAGCGGCCCCGTTGTGTTGCAATAGCGGCCCCGTTGTGTTGTAACGGGGCCCCTGCCGTCGGACAACCGTTCAGATCAGGTGTTTTTTCGGCCGACAGGAGAAACAAAGAGGCTGTGCCGTTTGTAATTTTGAATAGGATTTGTCGAATATTTTTCATTTCCAAATTATGAAAAATGGCGCATGGGTTCGTTGCAAGCCTTTGTGAATCAACGAATTGAGAAGTAAAATGCCGAAAATGTTAAAAAATGGAATATGATGAAAAAAACTTACTTTTTATGACAATGCTTTATTGCTTTTTTCGTATTTTTGTAGCGAAAATCTCCATAAATATTAATCTTTCCTATGTCAAAAGCCCGTAGCATTGTGTTCATTTCGGCCCTCATGAGCCTGTTGATGGCATCGTCGTGCGGAAAGAAAAGCACCGCAGAGACGCCCTTCAGCAGCGATGAGCGTGCCCAGATTGAGCAGCAGCTGGAAGGCTGTTCGTCGGTCGACACGCTGCTGGCCATGCTCAGCGACTATGAGCATGAGGACAACGTGCTGGGACAGATTGTGGCACAACGCTACATTGGCCGCCTGTGTCGCGACCAGAGCCAGTTCGACTGGGCCATCAGCCACCACCAGCAGGGCTTGCAGCTGGCACGCGAAGCAGGCGACACGCTGGAGCAGGCGCAGGCCCTCAACAACCTGGGCACCAACTATCGGCGGATGGGCGCACTGAGCGAGGGCATGGACTACCACCTGGAGGCACTGCGGCTGAGCCTGAAACAAGACACCACCGGCCAGCAGCAGGTGCTGAAGAACCGCATCGTGGCACTCAACGGCATTGGCAACATATATCTCACCATGGGCAACCTGACCATGGCCGACAGCATGTTCACCCAGTCGCTCGCAGGCGAGGTGGCGCTGGGCAGCCTGCTCGGACAGGCCATCAACCTGGCCAACCTGGGCAGCATTCGCGAGCAGCAGGGCGACCTGGCTGCTGCATGGGCCCTGTACAGGCAGTCGATGGAGCTCAACGAGCAGATTCATTCGCAGCTGGGCATCTCGCTCTGTCACAGCAACTACGGACGCCTTCATGAACGGTCGGGCCGCTATGAAGAGGCGCTGAGCTCCTATGAGCGGGCCTACGCCATCATGACCAACAGCCCCGACCACTGGCACCGACTGGAGGCTGCGCTCAACATGGCGCGCGTGCTCCTGAAAATGGGGCGCTACGACCGGGTTGCCAGCCTGCTGGAGCGCATCGACCAGACCGCACACCGCATAGAATCGCTCGAACATCAGGCCCAGGTCCACCAGCTGTGGTATGAGCTCTACGCCAAGCTGAACGACTCCAGGCGCGCGCTCGAAAACTATGTGGAGGCCGACCGGCTGCGCGACAGCCTGATCGACATGAGCAAGGTGCTGCAGATTCAGACCGCACAACTGGAGATGGAGCGCGAGCGCAAGCAGGAGGCTTTGCGCCAGGCCGAGCAAGACCTGACGCAGATGAGGCACTCGAAACGTGTGACCAGCTTCCTGGCCGGACTGCTGCTACTGCTGGCACTCGGCGGCATGGGCGTGCTGTGGTACATCCTGCGCGCGCGCACGGCCCACCAGCGCATGCTGCGACAGTTGAGTCGCACGCGCGAACAGTTCTTTACCAACGTCACCCACGAGTTCCGAACGCCGCTCACCGTCATCCTGGGACTGGGCCACCAGCTGGAAGATCAGGACGTGGAAGACATGGGACAGGTGCGCTCGGCTGCCAAGATGATTGTGCGACAGGGCAACTCGCTGCTGTCGCTCATCAACCAGCTGCTCGACATCTCAAAGGTGCAGTCGGCCGTGGGCGAGGCCAAGTGGAGGCACGGCAACATCGTGCCCTTTGTGGGCATGATCGTGGAAAACTTTCAGCCCTACGCCGCCAGCAAGCGCATCGAACTGTCGTTCAGCCACTCCGTCAACGACATCAGCACCGACTTCGTGCCCGACTACATGGTGCGCATCGTGTCGAACCTGCTGGCCAATGCCATGAAGTGGACCCCAACCTATGGCAAGGTGAACCTGACGCTGGAGGCTTCCGGAGGCAACCGCCTGAAGCTGCAGGTGTTCGACACAGGACGCGGCATTGCCCCCGAGGCCCTGCCCCACCTGTTCGAAGCCTTCTATCAGGGGCCGTCGGCCGAAGGGCAGGACATGGGCACCGGAATAGGTCTGTCGCTCGTGAAGCTCATGACCGAGGCCATGAACGGCACGGTCAATGTGGACAGCGTGCAGGGACAGGGCTCCACCTTCACCGTGGTCATTCCCATCGTGCAGGGCAGCAAGACGGCTCTGCTCAGCGAAGCCGACAACCCGCTCAACTCCACCGCACTGCAGCCACAGATGCAGGACACCGACGAGCCGGAGGTGGCCACAGCCACCAAGGCCAGGAGCACCGATCAGCCGCCGACAACCATCCTGATTGTGGAAGACAACCAGGACATTGCCTACTACGTGGGCATGCACCTGCCCGGCCACAGACTGCTCTACGCCCGCAACGGGGCCGAGGCACTTGAAAAAGCCAAGGAGACCATGCCCGATCTGGTGATTACCGACCTGATGATGCCGGGCCCCATCGACGGACTGGAGCTGTGTCGGCGCATGCGCAGCTCGCAACTGCTGAACCACGTGCCCATCATCATCATCACGGCCAAGACCACCGAAGACGACCGCGTAAGGGGACTGCAGGCCGGGGCCGACGCCTACCTGGTGAAGCCCTTCAACTCGGAAGAGCTGCTCGTGCGCGTGGAAAAGCTGCTGGAGAGGCAGCAGCTGCTGCGGCAGAAGTTCATGCTGGCCGACGCTCAGCCCGCCACCGAGCTGTCGGCCGAAGACAGGCAGTTCATGAACAAGCTCATCGACCAGATCTATCTGCTCATGTCGCAGGGCCATGTCGACGTAGAGTCGCTGGCCGCCTGCATGGCGCTGAGCCGTTCCCAGCTGAACCGCCGCGTGCTGGCCATCACCGGGCAGAACACTTCGGCCTATGTGATGAGCCTGCGACTGGCCCGGTCCAAGCGCCTGCTCATGGCCAACGTGCAGGTGCCCGTGGGCGACGTGGCACTGAAGTGCGGCTTCGACGACGTGGCCTACTTCAGCCGAATCTTCCGCCAAACCTTTGGCATGACGCCGTCACAGTACAGAAAACAAAGTTAAAGTCAATCATTCACAAAAAACATTTACAGCTATGCACATCGGAACAAGAATCAAGGAAATCATGGAGCAGAAGCACTGCTCGGTGGTGTGGGTGGCCAAGCAGATTTCCTGCGAGCGCACCAACATCTACAACATTTTTGCGCGCAAGGACATCAACACCAATCTGCTGCGCCAGTTCTGCGTCATTCTGGACCACGACTTCTTCAAGGAATTGTCAAGGGACACGTTCAGATGAAGCACAGGGAAAAGTAACTTTGCCGTCTTCGACGGCGAAATTACTCCGTCTCGGCAAAAAAAGAATAAATTCTTTTGTTTTGCTCTCGACTTTTCGTAACTTTGCGACAAAGTCGCGAAGTTACTGGCACTCGGAAGAAATAGCAGGACTTCTTTGTATAAAGGCAGTTTGGGAGATTGAGGATTTTGAGGGTTCTTGCTCTGGCAAGCGGCAAAGCCGAGTCCGGATAAGAGACCGTTCTTTATTCGTTGTTCTGCTACAAATTGCTTAAAAGAACACCCGATGACAAGCCATCAGCCGTTTTTGTGACTCATCATCGGGTGCAAAGGTAATGATTATTTCTGAATTGAGCAAATCTATTAACTACTATTTTCCTAACAGTCTTTTATGTGTTTATGTGTTAACTCATTCAATGTCATCCTCTGATTTCTTATCTCTTTCGTATAACTCTATTTCGTCACTGATTACTCTCTTTAAGTCTTCTTTAGGAATAAGCAGCTGATAATCTGCCACCCCAATAGGTTTACCCATATCTTCTAATGCCAGTTCGACTTCAACATTGTTCTTTTCCGCACAAAGTATGATGCCTATAGAACGATTCTCATCCTCTCTGCGCTCCAAACGGTCAAGAAGAGACAGATAGTAGTTCATCTTACCTGCATACTCTGGTTTGAACTCACCAATCTTCAAATCCATTGCGACTAAAGAGTGAAGTCCTCTATGGAAGAATAACAAATCCACCTTACTCTCCTTGCCGTTATATTCCAATACATGCTGATTGCCAATATAAGTGAATCCCTTTCCTAATTCTAAGAGAAACTGCTTCACCTTATTCACAAGCCTACTTTCGAGTTCCAGCTCTGCTATTGGTTCTGTAACTCCAAGAAACCCCAGATTATAGCTACTGCTGAAAACTTCATTAGCGTATGCTGCCTGTGTGGCAGGGAGAGTCTTGTCGAAGTTGTTGTCAATAGGAGCAGGTTGATTCTGGTGTACCTTCATCTTGAGGGCATTCAATAATAAGTCACGGTTCCAGCCTTTCCTGATGACTTCTTGGGCATAATATAGGGTATCTGCGTCATTTAATCCTTTGTTTATAAGTAGTAGATTATGAGACCATGGTAAAACTGCTACAGCCTGTAGCAGTTTTGCATCACTGTCTGCGTAGCGGAGATAGAACTTCTTCATGTTCCATAGCTGTCTTGGAGATACACCCATCTTCGGATAACGTTCTTTCAAGTCCACAGAGAGCCTTTCTACGACCCTACTGCCATGTTCACTTTCAATTTTTCTCTCATGGAGCAGCTTTCCGATGTTCCAATGGGTGTTACTCGCAATAGTCGCCACATGCATAGCAACTGACTGACGGGCATCTTCGATAACTGCTACAGCCTGTAGCAGAATTGCCTTGTATTCTGACTCGTTTAACTGAACAATTTCATTCTTCATATTCCAATTCGTTTGCAAAATTATTGTTTTTCTTCTGAAACCTTCTTGAAGGGAAGTCTTTCACTACGTGTGCTGCAGTAATAAAGTAACCATCAGCGAGGAAGCCTTGCCCGACAATGGTTCCACCACTAAAAGTTGGAAATATGTGTTCTTTCAACTCCATACTGACTTACATTTTACGACTAATACTCTTATGCTATATCAGGCCACAGCATTTTAGGTGATGTTCAAGAATTAGAACTTCATCTATATTATTTAGCAGTTTGTTATAGTCGTTTTCGCATTTAACATCCCAAGCCTCGTTCAGATATGCTTTCAGTTTATCAGACAACTTATTCCACATTGGCAAAGGAAAATTTGTTCCATTGGGAATAACTGGTGGTGGAAGCAATTCGCCTGAAACATTATCGTCAAAGTCTAAATCCCCCATGTCCATAAACCAAGGTTTCTTTATTTTTTGTTTAGTTAAAGGAATTATGTTTTCACCAATCAGTAATGATTTATCACATGTCACTGGCATTATTAAATTCTTTTTACCCCGATTTTCTGAAGAAATTCTAATACCTATTTTAGATTCTGGATTTGATATACAAAGAACATATGATTCATTTACTAGTCCATCTTGGACATCATCGTATGAAGGTTCTGATGACCAGAAACTCCTTATCTCTTTCGAAAAAGCTTTCTTTTCAACCTCACTTTCATACCAAACATCTTCAATTACCCTCTGTCCAGAATCACGATATGATACTTCATATGGTAGCTTTATAGAATTTTTGTTTGGACCTGTAACAACATATCCATCACCAACCCAATGCCACTCACACTTGTTGACAAGTTCATTAAATTCTTCGACAGTTGGCATGCGCCATTTCTCGCCCAATACTATGTAAGCATGATCGTAAAGACGAGTCAGATACCCTTTTTCTGAAATGATACTATTATTAACTAAATCTTTATAGTCATATTTAATTAAATCTATAAAATCATTTTTAACCAACTCATCATAATCAAATTTGTTTAAAACATCCTTAAGAGTATAATAATGAGAAGTATCCCCCCATGTGAAGAAGCGTTCCTCATAATGTTCGTTAGGCATCTTTAAAGAAGTTTCACCCCAATAAACTGATAATCCTAAATCTATTGCTTTCATTACAAAATACTATTTCGACGAAACTAATAATTCTTTCACATCCACATCAAGATGCTTAGCTATATCATAAAGCTGTTCCACCGATGGCTGCACTTTGTTCGTCATCCATCGTGATACGGTTCCAATATTCCTGCCCATCTGTTCTGAGAGCCAAGTACCTGTCTTATCTTTCTCTGCCAATACCGCTTTTATGCGGTTATAATGCGGATTATCCATTGTTCTAAGTCGTTTTGTATAAAATTAGGCGTTCTGTGTGCAAATTTAACGAAAATAATGCAAAAGGAAAGAATATCTATGCTTTTTATTGCAATCTTTAACAATGGAGCATTGAAAAAAAAGAGTGCTCCAGTAACTTACATGGAGCACCAATTGATAAGCATTTACAATCTTTGCCCTCGCTTCTTTTTCTTCTTTTGCATCTGCTTTCTGAACTCTTCTTCGGCAGGGTCATAGACGGGATTGTTAGTATCGAACAAGCTTAGTGAGGGAATGGAAATAGATGATTCGGCATGTTTCTGTGGCTCTAGGTTGGCTTCTTGTTTTGGCAACTCGTATTGTGTCGACTGTGATTGATTATAGGCTTTCGCTTGCTGCGCTTTCTCCGCATTCCTTCTGATGATTGCATCCATCTTTTCAAAAGTCATTCCACGCTTTAGTTGTGAAGCCTTGAAGGTTAAACCGTCTTTCGTGAAGCGGATGCCCTGCACGTCTTTCATATCCCGCGCTGTCCTTGCCGCCTGATATGCCTAATATATGTCTTACCTTCATAGATTAATCTTCGTCACTCCCTTTTTTACTCTCTTGGTATTCTCGCCAGACTTCCCCAGCCAGATACCTGTCACTACGGCAATGCAAATCAGCAATACCATCCTCTATCATGTTGGCAGTCTCTGAACTATAAAAGATGTCGGTAGCTTTGTCAAGTGGCACATTGAACATCTCGCTTATGCAGACAATAATTCTGGCACATTGGGAACTTCTCAATACTTGTTTGCTTTCGTCACTCATAATTGTTCACTCCCAATAAATGTTAGACACTCCTGCAACATTCTGTCTGTGCGTATGCAGTATTGAATATTAGGCTTTTCAAATCTCAGCAATCCAAGAGCCTCTTCTTGAGAAATCTCACCTGTGAAATACCTGTCGAGTGTGATAATGACTCTGTCGTTTGCGATGCCGCCAATTATCATGTCATTGTTTCCTACGTCCATTCCTTCACGACACCCAGCGACAAAGTCAAGCCATTCTTTGTCATAGCTTTCAAAACGTTTTATATTCCAAAGCGTTTCGTCGCAAGTAAATTCATAAGTGTTAAGCCAAGCTGGCTGACCCCTTCTTTTGAAACGCTGGGCATACCTCACTGCCTGTTCGTGCAGCGAGGTTAGATAGAAACCACGTCCGAAGTCAAGATACAAGCGTGAATGCTCTGTGTCAGGATGCTCAACGCATACGTTTGATGAATGGTAAAGTCTCATGCCGTCAGCACTCCTTTCTCCCTCATATACTCGGTTAGGTCTTCCATCAGATAGCGGGAACTGAATGTGTGAAGTACATCGTATGAGGGTACGATGTAGTCATACAAAATGCCCGATGTTTTCAGACGTTTGTATATTTCTTTTTGTGGCAGTTTAAGCAGTACGGATAGTTTCCCGATGCAATATGTCACAAATTCTAATGTCTTTTTATCCATAAATCAATTCTTCATTGATAGCATTCTCTTTTCTTTCCTTTTCTCTCATAAACTCATCGGCCACGTAGAGGTTGCCGTAAAGATATAAACCTGTTGACTTGTCGTGCAAATCCTCACAGGTTTTGCTCTCATAGAACATCTGCAGTGCTTTCACTGGCTCAATGTTAAGCCGTTTGGCCAACTCTACAGAGATGGCACCTATGCGGTTGCTCATGATAATCTCCTGTATGACGGGAGACTTGACGGGGTCATCGTATTTCCTCTGTTCCATCGAAAGTCAGATATTTGTCGGTCATTTCTTGATTAAGCAGACACATCTGGTTATTTGGCTGATGTTCTGACAATCGTCGAAGAGCTGTAGCTTTATCCATCAGCCCAGCCATGTAGAGGTTAACGGTATCGACAACGCGGTCGTTTGCAACGCCACCTTCTATATAGTCGTATGCATCTGCAACTGGCTTTCCTTGGCGGCTCGCCACAATAAACTCCAGCCAATCTTCGTCGTAAGCCTTGAATATCTTACAGCGTTTCTCTGCTATGATTGCATCACGATTTAGACAATACCTATTGAGAATGGGTGTCTTCTTTCTACGGTCAGCCATTAACTTAGCCCAGTCTTCCGCTTGTTTGCGAATATCGGTTAAGTAGAAACCTTGGCCAAAATCAAGATTCCGACGCCCGCATTTGCAGTCGGGGTGTTCTACTATCTCCGTTCCACCATGATATACTGTCATTTCTTTTCCTCCCAGTTTTTAAGACATTCAACCATGCCTGCTGCGATATTTTCACGGCTTTCACTATGAAGAACCTCATAGTGGGGAATGATATAGTGTTCTATCATTCCCACTTTCTTCATTCGCTGATACACGTCTTTATAGGAAACGTTTAAAAGTCGTGCCGTAGCCTCAATACATGTAGCCACAAAAGCCATCACAACTTGAGTCCTCGATATTTCAATGATATTTTCCATACGGATATTGCTTTATTTTGTTATTTTCTTATTTAAGACTGATAATAAGGCGCAGACATCCATATTATTGTTACCGGAAAGGAGAGCATTTATTTGTTCTTCCAGTGGTCACCTTCGCTGAGGCCAAATACACGAAGCCAATAGCGGATAGACGCTACCATATTTTTGCCGATACCTAAATAGATGACTGCTTCAGGCCTGTTAAAATCCTTTCCTTGAACAACAAAATCGTACCCCTTCTTCAGCCAAAGTGTCTTACAAGGAAATGATTCATGTCCGGAAAATGTATATCTTTGTTCCATTCTATTTTTCATTAAATAGTTTCTGAGAACCTCTTGTTAACTAATTCTCCCAATTCTACTTCAAGGAGTTTTGATATTTTGAGATATGTTTCCATCGGTGGCTGACAAGCATTAGTACACCACTTAGATACGGTCGTAGGTGCACAACCGAGTTGTTCGGCCAGCCACTTATTAGTTCTCTTTTTTTCTGCAAGCACCACTTTGATGCGATTGATGTCTTTGTCCATATTAGGATATATGAAATGTTGTGGGTACAAAAATAATCATTTTTGTCGAAACAAAAGCAAATATCACGATTATTTACTTCGCTGCTCACTAAATTTTCTTTTTTCTCACTTCAACTTATGAAAAGGTAATCCACAAAACAATAACATTGCCTTTGCAAATGTTTCTGATTATTTTCAGTAACTTTGCCGTCTTCGACGGCGAAATTACTCCGTCTCGGCAAAAAAAGAATAAATTCTTTTGTTTTGCTCTCGACTTTTCGTAACTTTGCGACAAAG
>CACXUV010000008.1 GCA_902770845.1 uncultured Prevotellaceae bacterium | reverse complement strand
AGAAAACTATCCGCAGGACGAACTCATTCCTGAGATGGAACAAGACGTGAAGCGACTGGAGCGCATTGCCGAGCGTTTCTCCAAGATTGGCTCGCTGCCAGAACCCGTTGAAGCCTCCATGAACGAAGTGCTCGACCACGTGATAGCCTACATGGACAAACGCACCTCGCAGAAAGTGGCCATCAAGGGCCATTACCCCGACCACGATGTGGTGGTGAAGATGAATGCTTCGCTCTTCGAATGGGTTATAGAGAATCTTTGCAAGAATGCTGTCGATGCTATGGAAGGCGGACAGGGCAAGATAGACCTGTGGCTGCTGGAAGAAGGCGACACCGTGGCCATTGAGGTGGCCGACAATGGGAAGGGCATCAAGAAGAAAAATCTGCGCAATGTGTTCCGTCCTGGCTTCACAACCAAGAAACGCGGCTGGGGACTGGGGTTGTCGTTGGCCAAACGCATCGTTGAGGAATACCACAAGGGGCATATCTACGTAAAAAATTCAGAAGTGGGGCGTGGAACAACCTTCCGTATCGAGTTGCACGCCAGCCGCTAAGCCACTCCTTTTTCTTGCACATCCTGCAGGCTGTGTGTGCAATAAACTATTAAAGTCGGCTAAAAATAAGTCTTTAATTGAAAAAAAATTGAAGTTCCCGTGAGTATTTGAGAAAATTTCAGTAACTTTGCACTCCAAAAAAGTGAGTAAATGTGTAGCTTAGAGCAGTTTAAGATTGATTTGAAGGCTTTGACGCAAGACGAAACACCCTTGCAGTATGAGCTGGATGATGACTATTTTGCAGCCCTGAGCGATGCTGAAATTCGTGGGGGCTCATTGCATGTGTCGGGGTCTATACGCAAGGCTGTCGGCTTTTTCGAACTCCTGCTGAACATCGGCGGCACAGTTCGCATTCCCTGCGACCGTTGTCTTGAAGACATGTCGCAGCCCATTGAGACGCAGCTGCGCCTCGTTGTGAAGTTGGGAAGCGAACCATCCAGCGAAGATGAGATCATCATAGTCGACGAGGCCGAAGGCATTCTCGACACGTCGTGGCTCATCTATGAGACTATCGCCTTGGCGGTACCCATCCAGCACGTTCATCAACCTGGCGATTGCAACGATGCTATGATGCGGGTGCTCAGCGAGCATTCGGCTGCCCGAAGCAGTGATGCGGACGCCAAACAGGAGATAGACCCTCGGTGGAGCGCTCTCTTGAAAATAAAGAAAGAATAATTGTAAATAATAAATCGTTAAATTGTAATTCAAAATGGCACATCCTAAAAGAAGACAATCGAAAACTCGTACCGCTAAGCGTCGTACCCATGACAAGGCTGTAGCTCCCACGCTCGCCGTATGCCCCAACTGTGGTGCTTACTACGTGTATCACACCGTATGCCCCACCTGTGGCTACTATCGTGGCAAGGTTGCTATCAAGAAGGACGAAGAAGTAGCAGAATAAATGAGTAAAATCAACGCGATCATTACCGGCGTAGGTGGTTATGTGCCCGACTATGTTCTGACCAATGAGGAACTGTCGCGCATGGTCGACACCAACGATGAGTGGATTATGACGCGTGTCGGAATAAAGGAGCGCCGAATCCTCAACGAGGAGGGTCTCGGCACTTCTTATATGGCGCGCAAAGCAGCCAAGCAACTCATTCAGAAGACGGGCGTAGACCCCGACACCATTGATGCGCTCATCGTGTCAACCTCTACTGCCGACTATAAGTTTCCCTCTACGGCCAGCATCGTTCTGGGCAAACTGGGACTGAAGAATGCCATGGCATTCGACTTTTGGGCAGCCTGCTGCGGATTTCTTTACTCACTCGATGTGGCAACCTCGATGATTCAGTCGGGACGCTACAAGAAGATTATTGTGATTGGAGCCGACAAGATGTCGTCGGTCACTGATTATAAAGATCGCCAGACATGTCCGCTCTTTGGTGATGGTGCTGCAGCCGTGTTGGTCGAGGCTACAGAGGAAGAGAACCTTGGCGTGCTCGACTCGCATCTGCGCACCGACGGAATGGGTCTTCCGTTTCTTCACATGAAGGCAGGAGGCTCGGTATGCCCACCAAGTCACTTCACCGTTGACCACCGTTTGCACTACACCTATCAGGAAGGCCGCACCGTGTTCCGTTATGCCGTGACCAACATGAGCGACGACTGCGCCCTCATTGCCGAGCGCAACCATCTTGACAAGGACAATATTGCCTTTGTGGTGCCCCATCAGGCCAATCTGCGCATCATCGAGGCTGTGGCCAAGCGTTTGGAGTTGCCCATGGATAAAGTCATGGTGAATATTGAGCGCTACGGAAACACCTCGGCTGCCACCATTCCCCTGGCCCTGTGGGAGTATGAGAAGCACTTGCAGAAAGGCGACAACCTGATTCTTACAGCCTTCGGTGCCGGCTTCGTTCATGGAGCCATGTATTTGAGATGGGCTTATTAAGTTGAAGGTACTCCTTTTCTATAAGGAATAGACATAGAAAATAATGATTAGTCATAGCTTAGGCTCGGCTAATCATTATTTTTTATGTGAGGAGAACCTTTTCTTGCGGGTGCTCCCGTCCTTATATCGCACCACGAAGATGCCGTTATGCGGATGGTCTACGCGTTGTCCCTTGAGCGAGTAGATGCCTTCAACCTCGAGATTCTCGGCAGGGATGATGGCAGCGATGCCTGCAGCCTGCTTGCTGGCATCGAAGTTCAAACGACTGTCCATCCATGCCACGCGCCTTTCTATCCATCGGCGAAGGAAAGCGATTTCTTCCGGGTAGTCTTTGGCATGGTTCGGTGCAAGGTTCACTTTTTTATCCCAATTGGGCCATGCCTGGTAATTGCGTTCGCATGCCCCTTCGGCATTCAGCTCGTTCACCAGCGAGTCAATGAGGTCGTTGATGTGCTGGCTGGCAAAGCTGTTCATTCTGTATTCGGCCCATCGCTCCTTCATGCTGCGCCAGTAGGCTTCGTCTTCTGTCAGGCGGTCCCACCAGAAGGGCACAACATTCTTTCCCAACAACGCTAATCCCTTGCCCACCTGATACATCCAGGCATTGCGTGTGAGCAGGTCGCCATTGTTGTTGCCGAAAGCCAGATTAAAGTCCCAGAGCACAGCCTTGAAGTGTGGGTCAACGGAGTCGCGTCGTTTATAGATGTTGGTGCTCAGCCTGTAACCGTCGGGGTTCGATGCAAACTCAGTTGATAACTGGTAGTCCACAAAAGACCTCTCGTCAATATATTTTCTGTACCCCACCTCATCGCTGGCAAAGAAGCTTGCAGAGAGAGCATCCTCCATTGCATCCATGCGCCTCTGAATATATTCCACCTGTTCAGGGTGGGCGGGCATCATGTCTTCATACTCGGGGAAATCATATTTCATGTATATTTCCTTGTTGAACATCTTGTGTTTCAACACATAGTGTGGTTCGTTGTTGCGGTCTATCTGCACCAGGTAGTCGCCCGTCAGTTCGTCGCCGCTGTCGCCTGGTTCTGTCAGGTTCAGTCGGTGCTTGCCTTTGCTTGGTTTCTCGCAAAGAATGTAGACACCGTAATAGGTGCCGTCGAGAATCATCTCACAGAACTTTGCATTGGGAGTGAATTCAAAATAAGGGCGTGCCAACTGATACATCAGCACGTCGCGAATGAGGCTTCTGTCATGATAGGGAGCCAGCATCACCCAGTTGTTGTCCTTGGGCATGCCCAGCAGTTCCACCTTTTTCTTCTCACCGTCAACATCGGCAGTCTTCAACGTTTTGAAGCCATAGGGTTTCTTGTCGGAGTCGGCAAACGAACTGTTGCCCCTGTATTTTATTGCTACCCAACCATCGTAGTCCTTTGTTTGTCCTGGGTGTGCCAGGGTGTCGGCATAGTTCAGACCGTTGGTGTTGTTGATGATTGTCATGTGCACAGCCACACGGTAGTCTTTGTGGATGGCCGTAGTGGCTCCTTCTTCATTTCTGCTGTCAATAAACACGATGGGCAGATTTGTCTTCTCCAGCAGCACATTGGTGTCAAAAGGTTTATAGTTTTCAGCATCCCAGCTGTCAGCCATTCCCTTCCCAGGCAGGAGAGCCATTGTGGCTGCTATCAATAGAACGTATTTTTTCACTGTTATATGTCTTTTTTCGTAAATTGTTTGCAAAATTACACAAAATAAGTGGAAACCAAGGGCCTTTCCTGTATTAATTGCAGATTTCTTATATGTATGCATTGTTGGAATAGGAACAACACCTTTTTCTTGAAAGAAATAACGCAATTTTCTTGTACGTTTCAAAAAAAATAGCGAAATTTGCAGTCTGATATAGTCCCTTTTTTCTTGTATGGCAGAAGGCACTATGACAGAAAAACTAAATGACGCGAAATGATGAAACATAAGGCAGGATTCGTAAATATTGTGGGAAATCCCAATGTGGGGAAGTCAACGCTCATGAATCAACTGGTGGGTGAGCGCATCTCGATAGCCACGTTTAAGGCGCAGACCACACGCCACCGCATCATGGGCATTGTGAATACCGACGACATGCAGATTGTCTTTTCTGACACACCAGGCGTGCTGAAGCCCAACTACAAGCTGCAAGAGTCTATGCTGGCATTCTCAGAAAGTGCGCTGGCCGATGCCGACGTGCTGCTCTACGTGACCGATGTGGTAGAGAACCCTGAGAAAAACATGGAGTTCCTGGAAAAGGTGCAGAAAATGCAGATTCCTGTGCTGCTGCTCATCAACAAAATTGATGAGCTTGCCAACATGGACAGCCAGTCAGACCATTCAGGCCAGTCCGTTTCTTCTAAGCATTCAAGCCAAAGCAGGTTAAACGAGATTGTGGAGAAATGGCATTCCCTGCTGCCCAATGCTGAAATCTTGCCTATTTCGGCAAAAAACAAGTTCGGGGTAGACCTGCTGTTGAAGCGCATCAAGGAACTGCTCCCGGAGAGCCCCGCTTTCTTCGACAAGGATCAGCTGACCGACAAGCCTGCTCGCTTCTTCGTGTCAGAGATCATCCGTGAAAAGATATTGCTATATTACGACAAGGAGATTCCCTATTCGGTTGAGGTGGTGGTAGAGCGCTTTAAGGAAGACGACCGCCAGATACACATCAATGCCGTGATTTATGTGGAGCGCGAGTCGCAAAAGGGCATCATCATTGGCCATCAGGGCGTGGCGTTGAAGAAGGTGAGCACCGAGGCTCGCAAGGCACTGGAAAAATTCTTCGACAAGCACATCTTCCTGGAGGTGTTTGTGAAGGTCGACAAGGATTGGCGTTCGTCGAAAAAAGAACTCGACAACTTCGGCTATAATCCTGAATGAACCTGTTGTCCCACACGACGCATATATCCTGAATGAACCTGTTGTCCCACACAGCCCACATTTGCTATATGAGGAAGTTGAAGAAATGGATGCGAAAATATGCAGGGCTCGTTGTCACGATTCTGGCAGCCGTGTTGCTGGAGGCTATTTCAGCCATTCAGTATAACTACACCCGTGGCCTGCTGGAAGAAGAACTGGAGAAGAGTGCCTTTACCGATCTCATTGCATCAGCCCTGCGTGTGCATGAAATATTCTCAAAGGCAGAGGCCACGATGAGTGGGCAGTTGTGGCATGTGAAGACGCACCTGCATGATCCCGACTATATGAAGGAATTTGTAGGCAATATCGTGAAGGAAGAACGCGATAATATTGTGGGGGCAGGCATTGCCTTTAGGCCAGGCTTCTTTCCATCTAAAGAACGGTTGTATGAGCTTTATGCCTGTCAGGATGGAGATAGCGTCTGTGTTAATCAAATAGCCTCAGAATTGAATCACGACTATACCAAGACCGATTTCTTTCAGGCGGCAATGAAGGGCGACACCACCGAGTGGACTCTTCCTTACAGGGACAATGAAGGGGCTCATGGCGTGGTCACCACGTATGCATTGCCTATCTGTGATGCCAACAACGAGCCCGTGGGCTTATTGGCCGTCGACTTGGGGACCGATTGGATTGGCGAGATGGTAAACATTCACCACGTGTTTCCTTCCTCGTTCACGTTGGTGCTGTCGCCCACAGGCGATCTTATTGCTGGTCCGTCCGACAGTTTGGCCAGCAAGGCCATGGTAGACAAAATCGTGGCCTTGTACAATGATAGTACGGTGAGTCGTGAACAGAAACTCAATGGCCGTGTGACGGGCTTCTCTTTCTATGATGCTGATGAGAAAGAGCATGGTCATGTATATTATGTGCGAAAAAAGCATGAGCCTCATTGGCAAATGGTTCTGGTTTGCTATGATTCAGAAGTGTTTGGCAAACTCGACAAGATGCGCATTCACATCATGTGGATGACTTTGGCCGGATTGTTCATGCTGGGCTTGATCATTCATCTTTTCATTCGGAGTAGTCGGCGCTTGGTGGCTTCGCAAATGGAACAAGAGCGCATAGGCAGCGAGTTGCGCATTGCCAACGAGATTCAGATGCAAATGCTGCCAAGAGAAAACAGCATTGTGTGCGATGACGTCAAGGTGTTGGGATCGCTGTTGCCTGCTCGCGAGGTGGGAGGCGACTTGTATGATTTCTTCCTGCGCGACGAGAAACTGTTCTTCTGCATTGGCGATGTGAGCGGCAAGGGTGTTCCGTCGGCCATGCTCATGGCCGTGACCCACTCGCTGTTCCGGTCGGCTTCTGTTCGGGAAAGCAATCCTGCTCGTATCATGCAGACCATCAACGAAACCTCCTGCGAGGGCAATGAGGCCAATATGTTTGTAACACTCTTTGTGGGCGTGCTCGATTTGCCCACGGGACGACTTCGTTATTGCAATGCTGGCCACGATCGTCCCTTCGTGATTGAGGGCGGGAGTATTTCGGATCTTCAGTGCAAGCCCAATCTGCCTGTGGGCGTTTTCAAGGATGTGAAGTACGAGGTGCACGAAACTGTTTTCAGTCCAGGCACGTTGCTGTTTCTTTATACTGACGGTCTGACGGAGGCAAAAGACCTGCAGCACAAACTGTTTGGACTGGAAAGAATGAAAGCTGTACTGGCTTCACGGGAACAATGGCAACCTCAGTTTTTGATAACAGCCATGGGCGATTCTGTGAAACAGTTTGCTGGCACAGCCGAGCAGAGCGACGATCAGACCATGCTGGTCATACATTATACGCCTGTAGAAGAAAAAGACATGCTCGAAGAGAAACTGACGTTGAAGAACGATGCGCGCCAGGTGGAACAACTGTCTGCTTTCGTCAAGGACGCTTTGGCTCGAGTAGATTTGTCGACCAAGGAGGCGCGTGAAGTAAGACTGGCCATTGAAGAGGCGGTTGTGAACGTGATGAACTACGCCTACCCGTCAGGAACCGAAGGCAACGTCAGCATCGAGTTGCTGTCGGATGGCCATCGGCTGAAGTGCATCATCAGCGATGCAGGCATTCCCTTCGACCCAACAGAAACAGCCGATGCCGACACGACATCTTCCGTTGAAGATCGTCGCATAGGTGGACTGGGCATTTATTTGCTTCGGCAGTTGATGGACACCATCAACTACGAGCGCATTGATGGCAAGAATGTGCTCACTTTGCGCAAATACTACAAGAAGTAAAAACCTTTAAAAAAGAAGACAATGAATACAAAGATTGAAGAAAAAGAAGGAAAGCTGGTTGTAACACTTGAGGGCGAGATGGACACTGCAGCAGCTATGGAAGCCGAAGCAACGCTCCAGTCGCTTTACAACACCAATGGCCGCGACGTGATTATTGAGTGCGAAAAGCTGGAGTATATTGCTTCAAGCGGGTTGCGCATTCTTCTTGGTATCTTGAAGGGAGCCAAGGCAGCAGGTAGCAACGTGGTGTTGCGCCATGTGAACGACGACATTCAGAGCGTTTTCAAACTGACAGGTTTTATCGACTATTTTGTCTTTGAGTAAGACGAGGGTTGACATTCTTTTCCTGCACTTTTGCCTATGAAATCATTTGTCAAGCATCTGCGTCACGGTAGTTTGGCCGTGGCATTGTTGTCCTCTGTTGTGGCGTGGGGGCAGTCGGCCACCGATGAGGCTAAAGATCGTCACATGCTGAATATTGGGTTGCAACTGTTGACCCACGGTGAGTTGCGCAACGGTGGACTTAACGGAGAAGAGAATGAGTCCGACGAGGCCAAGTTCTTGATGAATCGTGCCCGACTGACGCTGAACTATCGGTTAAATCCAGCGCCGACGAAAGATTTGAGAGGGCGTATCTCTCTGGAATCCAAGGTCGTGGTGCACCATTTGAATGTTTGGGGAATGAAGGGCAACACAGGTTTTAATCTGTTCGAAGGTTGGGCTAAGTTGACCGACAGAAGCGGCCTCTTTCTTCAGGCAGGCCGACAGGCCCTGTCCTACGACGATGAGCGTATCATTGGCCCCAACGACTGGGCCATGGGGGCCTTGTCTCACGATGTGCTGAAACTGGGCTATGAAGGCCATGGCCACAAGGCACACGTTATTTTGGGCTATAACCAAAACTCTGGAAACGTCAATGGCGGCACATATTTCAACAAGAACGATGCCGTGCAGCAGCCTTACAAGACAATGACCACATTGTGGTATCATTATGATGTGCCGAAAGTGCCTCTGGGAGTTTCGTTGCTCATGATGAACATGGGCATGCAGGCCGGAGAAAAAGATGCTGACGAAACAAGTGTAATTGCCGACCGACCACGCACGGAGTATCAGCAGTTGCTGGGCGGCTATCTGACTTTTCGTCCCAAGCATTTCTCAATAGAGGGTTCTTACTATCGTCAGATGGGCACTTCGGAAGTCGGCATCGACATCAAAGCCTGGATGGCCAGTGCAAAGGCAACGCTGTCGCCGGCCAGCAATTATGGTTTTGAAGTAGGCTTCGACTATCTCAGTGGCGACAAGTACATGTCTGTGCCCCAAAAAGGTGGCATCGGCTTGGTAAAGCACGATGTGATTCGTGGTTTCAACCTGCTTTATGGCTCACATCATAAGTTCTATGGCGCCATGGACTTCTTCTATGTCAGTGCCTATTTGAATGGGTTCACGCCAGGACTGCAGAATGCTTACGTTGGAGCCTATTTCAGCCCCATGAAAAATTTAAAGCTGGAGGCAAACTATCATTATCTGGCAACGGCAACGAAACTCACCGACTTGAATATGACGCTTGGCCATGAGATAGAGCTGCAGGCATCTTATAGGCTTATGAAGGAGGTGTCGTTATCAGCGGGCTTCTCTTTCATGACAGGCACCGAGACCATGGAGCGACTGAAGCGTGCCAGCAAAGATGGCAGCCTGCGCTGGGGATGGTTCTCGCTGAACATCAGTCCGTCGCTCTTTACGGCCAAATGGTGAACCCCAAAGACCCAGTGGCATGCCCCCCGTGGCCATTGCCGTTCTTCGCCGTGCAGGCCATGTGAGCCTGAAGCCAGGCTGAACCTTGCTGAAGCCTGTTGAAGGCCAAAACGGGGGCCGAAAAGCGGAATAAGGCCGTTTTTCTTTGAAATATGCTGGAAAATTAGTAACTTTGCACGCAAAACGTAATCGATTATGGGAAATTTAGTAGCCATTGTGGGGCGCCCGAACGTGGGCAAGTCCACGCTGTTCAACAGACTGACCAACAGCCGTCAGGCCATCGTGAGCGATGAGGCCGGCACCACACGCGACCGCCAGTATGGCAAGTGCGAGTGGTGTGGACGCGAATTTTCGGTGGTCGACACGGGAGGATGGGTTGTCAACTCAGACGATGTGTTCGAAGAAGAGATTCGCAAGCAGGTGCTGGTGGCCACGGAAGAGGCCGATTTGCTGCTCTTTGTGTGCGACATCAAGAATGGCGTGACCGACTGGGACATGGATGTGGCCCAGATTTTGCGGCGCACCAAGTTGCCTGTGGTGTTGGTGGCCAACAAGGCCGACGACGGCAAGGACCTCTACGGCCAGTACGATTTCTACAAGCTGGGCTTGGGCGATCCCTTCTGCATCAGTTCTGCCACGGGCAGTGGCACGGGCGACCTGCTCGACCACGTGGTGAAGATACTGCCAGAGAAGCAGAAGGATGAGGCCGAAGACGGCATTCCCCGTTTTGCCGTGGTGGGCCGTCCCAATGCAGGCAAGTCGAGCATCATCAATGCCTTTATTGGCGAAGACCGTCACATCGTGACCGAAATTGCCGGCACCACGCGCGACAGCATCTACACACGCTACGACAAGTTTGGCTTCGACTTCTACTTAGTCGACACGGCAGGCATTCGCCGAAAGAACAAAGTGACCGAAGACCTGGAGTTCTATTCGGTGATGCGCAGCATACGCGCCATTGAGAACAGCGACGTGTGCATCCTCATGATCGATGCCACCCGTGGCATTGAGGCGCAAGACATGAACATCTTCCAGCTCATTCAGAAGAACCAGAAGTCGCTGGTGGTCGTGGTCAACAAATGGGACCTGGTGGAAGACAAGTCGCAAATAGCCATCGACACGTTTCAGAATGCCATTCGCGAGCGCATGGCACCCTTCGTGGATTTCCCCATCATCTTTGCCTCGGCGCTTACCAAACAGCGCATCTTCAAGGTGCTCGAGACAGCCAAGCAGGTGTATCTGAACCGCAAGGCCAAGATAGGCACTTCAAAGCTGAACGAGGTGATGCTGCCACTGGTTGAAGCCACGCCGCCCCCCTCAATCAAGGGCAAGTACATCAAGATCAAGTATGTGAGTCAGGTGCCCGACACACAGATTCCCACCTTTATTTTCTACGCCAACCTGCCCCAGTACATCAAGGAGCCCTACAAGCGTTTCCTGGAAAACAAGATTCGCGAGAACTGGTCGCTCACGGGTTGCCCCATCAATTTGTTTGTCAGGCAGAAATGAAGAAGGCGGCTTTTCTCAGCCTGCTGTTTTTTCCGCTTCTGTTGGCATGCAGCCATGGCCCTTCTGCCGAAGAGCAGGCCATGGAGGCTGCCCGTGTGGCAGCGCAGGGCTACTACGATTTCCTGCTTCGTGGCGATTTTCAGCAGTTTCTCAGTGGGCGGGCCGATGCCGACTCGTTGCCTTCTGACTATTCTGAACAGTTGCAGGTGGCCTGTCATCAGTTCATGATTCAGCAACGTCAGGCCCATGACGGTATGGTTGCCGCACGGGCAACGCGTGCCGTCATCGACTCGTCGCTCCATGTGGTGCAGGTGTTTCTCCAGATTGATTATGCCGACAGCACCCGTGAGGAAATAGTCGTGCCCATGGTGGAGTGTGGCGGGGAGTGGAAAATGAGGTAAAAATAATTCATAGAAAAAAGCATCCTGGAAAATGCTGAAATAGAAAGTGGAAAGCCCCTTTTCCGCTTGTTTTTCATCCCCAACAGCCAGCTGAAGGCATTTGTCGGGCCCTTCTATGCCTCTTGCCGGTCGCTGTATGCGCACAACGGGGCCTCGGTTTGTGCGCAACGGTGTCCCCGTTCAGGCACAACGGGGCCCTCGTTGATATGCAACGGCGGCCCCGTTGCACTGTAACGGCGGCGCCGTTGCATATCAGGCGGGCTGTGGGTGCAACGCGTCTTGCCTTCAATATTTTGCTAATATCTGATTATCAGTAGGTTATGCAGAATATTCGAAAGTCGCTCAAAACTCGCAAATTCTGATGCCAGTTGGTGCTGCTGACTTTTGAGCGAATCTCAGAAGGGCAGTTGTAAAGATTTTTCATAAATAATACGCCAAAATGTTGCCTACGAAATAGGCAATCATGACCGCCAGCAATGTTGTTTTAGGCGTTTTCCTTCCCCTTATTGATGATGTAGATGCCAAGTGCTGCAAGCCCTCCGGCAAGGGCGTATTTCGCATGGAACGCCTCGCCAAGGCAGAGGCACGAGGTGACGGCTCCCACGATGGGAATCAGCGAATTGTAGATGGCCACCTTTCCCACGGGATTCAGACTGAGCAGCTTGTTGTAGAGAGCGAATCCAATGGCTGAGATGGCAACGAGAAGAATGAGACAGACGATGCCGAGCATGGTGACACGGGGCAGTGTCTCGCCAAAAGCAAGACCGGGAATGATGAGCAGCAAGCCTCCGACGGTGAGGCTGTAGCCCGTTCCTACGAACACATCAATCCGTCGGCTCAGTCCGCGAGTCATCAGGTTGGCGCAAGCCCCACAGATGGCATTCAGGACAATCATGCCGTCACCCAGCCAAGTAAACCGTCCGCTTTCGGTTCCACCAAGGTTCAAGGCCAGTATGCCGCTGAACCCGACGGCACAGCCAAGAAGTTTCCGTGAGGTCAGCCTGTCGCTCTTGAAGCAGGCACAGGCCAGCAGCACCACGAGGAACGTGCTGAGCGAATTGAGGATGGCCGCCCGTGAGCCTTCGCTGTGCGACATGCCGACATAGAAGAAGAAATAATGCAGCGTGGTGTTCATCAGGGCAAAAGCGAGGAAAAACCACCAGTCATGCCTGAAGTCAGTCTTGCGCTCGGCCCTTTCTGACGCTTGCATTGGCAAGAACGAGCGACCGCTGCCACGGGCAACACACAGCACAATCAATCCAGCCGCAGCAAAGCGGATGCCCGCAAAGAGCATCTTGCTGCCCGTCATGTCTGCCGTGATGCCGAAGGCACTGAAGCCAATCTTGATGAGCGGAAAAGCCCATCCCCACGCAATGGCCGCTGTCAGGGCAAACACCACCACCCATGCAGGCCGCTGAAATAGGGGTGTTCTCGTCTGTTCCTTCTTCATAATTTTTCCTAATAAACGGTGCAAAATTAGCCATAATTCAGCGATTATCGTTACTTTTGCACATCATATTTAAATGTTTTTTTGTCATGATACTTACAACAACGCAGCAGATTGAGGGTCGCACCATCCGCGAATACAAGGGTGTGGTGACGGGTGAAACGATTATCGGAGCAAACTTCGTGAAGGACTTTTTTGCAGGCATCCGCGACATTGTGGGCGGACGCTCCAGCAGTTACGAGAAGGTGCTGCGCGAGGCAAAGGACACGTCGATGAAGGAGATGATGGAGCGTGCCCAGGCTATGGGAGCCAATGCCATCGTGGGCATCGACATTGACTATGAGACCATCGGCGAGACCAACTCCATGCTGATGGTGGCCACCAGCGGAACGGCAGTGGTCATATAAATCAGACTGTTCCTCTGAGGTCGCGCTACTTCTGCTCTTGGCTGTGCTGGCCCGTCACGGCCTCGCGCATCTCCTTGAGCAGGTCGCTGGCGAAGATGAAGTCGGTGAGCCGCTTGTTGGTGGAGTTCATGATTTGCGACGACACCCCCTGCCACTCCTTGTGACCTTCATAGATGAAGATAATGTTTTCGCCGATGCCCATCACCGAGTTCATGTCGTGGGTGTTGATGATGGTGGTCATTTGAAACTCCCGCGTGATGCTGTGCAGCAGTTCGTCGATCACGAGCGATGTCTTGGGGTCCAGTCCGCTGTTGGGCTCGTCGCAGAACAGGTATTTGGGGTTCAGCGCAATGGCACGCGCAATGGCCACGCGCTTCTGCATGCCACCGCTTATCTCGCCCGGAAACTTCTGTTCGGCTCCCACCAGGTTCACGCGGTCCAGACAGTCCATGGCCCGTTTCTGCCGTTCGCGCAGCGTCATGCTTGAGAACATGTCGAGCGGAAACATCACGTTTTCGAGCACCGTGAGCGAGTCGAACAGGGCGGCGCTCTGGAAGATCATGCCCATTTCGCGGCGCATGTGCACCTTTTCCTTCTTCGACATCTTCACAAAGTCGCGCCCGTCGTAGAGCACCTGGCCGCTGGTGGGCTCCAGCAGGCCCACCAGATTCTTCATGAGCACCGTCTTGCCTGAGCCCGACTGGCCTATAATCAGGTTGGTCTTGCCGTCTTCAAACACGGTGGAAATGCCTTTCAGCACTTCCTTGTCCTCAAAACTTTTGTATAGGTTCTTTACTTCGATCATACGAACTACGATTGTTGTGTTCACGACAGCAGCTGCGTTAAAAACACGTCGCTGAACAGGATGAGCACGCTCGACGACACCACGGCGTTGGTCGACGACTTGCCCACGTTCACCGAGCCGCCTTCCACCGTGTAGCCGCAATAGGCCGGCACGCTCGAAATGATGAAGGCAAAGAACAGGCTCTTGATGATGCTCATCCACACAAACCAGGGCACGAAGTCGTGCTGCAGTCCGGCCGTGAGGTCGTCGGGGGCAATGATGTGGCCGATGTAGGCCGTGCCGTAGGCTCCCATGATGCCCATGGCACTCGAGAAAATCACCAGGAAAGGCATGATGGTGAGCAGACCCAGAATCTTGGGCAGGATGAGGTAGCAGGCCGAGTTGACTCCCATGATGTCGAGCGCGTCGATTTGCTGTGTCACCCGCATGGTGCCAATCTCCGATGCAATGTTCGAGCCCACCTTGCCGGCCAGAATCAGGCACATAATCGACGAAGAGAACTCCAGCAGCATGATTTCGCGTGTGGTGTAGCCAGCCACCCAGCGCGGCATCCAGGGACTCTCAATGTTCATCTTCATCTGAATGCAAATCACGGCTCCGATGAAGAACGAGATGAGCAGCACGATGCCAATAGAGTCGACGCCCAGCTGAGCCATTTCCTTTACGTATTGCTTCCAGAACATGCGGAAGCGCTCTGGCACCGAAAAGGTGCGCCCCATCAGTATTAAGTAGCTGCCAAAGGTGGTCAGCCATCGGTGTAGAATCATGGGCTTATTGATATTTTTGCGTGCAAAGGTACGAATAATTCTTAATTCATAATTCATAATTCACAATTATTTTCTACCTTTGCACGCAAATTGTTCCCTTATGACAGAAGATTCAATCGTACTGAGAACCGAAGGCTTGGTGAAACGCTATGGCAAGCGCACGGTGGTGAACGACGTCAGCTTCTACGTGCGCCAGGGCGAGATTGTGGGTCTGCTGGGCCCCAATGGTGCCGGCAAGACCACTTCCTTCTATATGACCACTGGCCTGGTGGTGCCCAATGGCGGCCACATCTACCTGGGCGACGAAGAGGTGACCACCTATCCTGTATATAAACGCGCGCGCGCAGGAATAGGCTATCTGGCCCAGGAGGCGTCGGTGTTTCGCAAGATGACGGTGGAAGACAACATCCTTTCGGTGCTCGAGATGACGGGCAAACCGCGCGACTACCAGCTGGAGAAGCTGGAGAGTCTCATCAGCGAGTTTCGCCTGGGCAAGGTGCGCCGCAACAAGGGCGACCAGCTCAGCGGTGGCGAGCGACGGCGGTGCGAGATAGCACGCTGTCTGGCCATCGAGCCCCGCTTCATCATGCTCGACGAGCCCTTTGCCGGCGTAGACCCCATTGCCGTGGAAGACATTCAGCAGGTGGTGTGGCGACTGAAGGACCGCAACATCGGCATTCTCATTACCGACCACAACGTAGACGAGACGCTCACCATTACCGACCGGGCCTACCTGCTGTTCGAGGGGCGCATCCTGTTTCATGGCTCGCCAGAAGAACTGGCTGCCAACAAGGTGGTGCGCGAGAAATACCTCACCACATCCTTTGTGCTGCGCAAGAAGGATTTTCAGCTGCTCGAAGAAGAACGCCGCCGCAAGGAGGCCGAGGAAGACAAGCGGGCTGGCAACGCCAGTACGGACGCGTGATGTTAAAAAAATAAAAATGTGCCATATTTACGGCTTTATTCTGTAATTTTGCACCCCAAAACGTGAAAGGCAAGGAAAGTAAATAGTAAAAACGTAAATAAACAAAAATGAACATTAAATTTGAAAGTGCCGACAAAATCAATGGCTTGCTCACCATGGTCATTGAGAAGGCCGACTACGAAGAGAAGGTTGAGAAGACCCTGAAGGATTATCGCAAGAAGGTGCAGATGCCGGGCTTCCGTCCGGGCATGGTGCCCATGGGTCTCGTCAAGAAGCAGTATGGCACGGCCGTGAAGGTCGACGAAGTGAACCGTCTGCTGAGCGAGAAACTCTATGACTATGTGCGTGAAAACAAAATTCGCATGCTGGGCGAACCCCTGCCCAGCGAGCAGCAGCAGCCCCAGGACCTGGCAGGCGAAGGCCCGTTCACGTTTGTGTTCGACATTGCCGTGGCTCCAGAGTTCAAGGCCGAGCTGACCAGCAAGGATAAGATTGACTACTACACCATCACCGTCGACGACAAGCTGGTGGAAGACCAGGTGCAGATGTTTGCACAGCAGGCCGGACAGTTTGTCGAGGCACAGGAGTGGAGTGGCAACGACACGCTGAAGGGCGATTTGCGCCAGCTGGACGCCAAAGGCAACACCCTTGAGGGCGGCATCGAGGCCGAGGGCGGCATGATCATGCCTTCATACATCAAGGACGAGAAGGAGAAGGCTAAGTTCGATGGAGCCAAGCCCGGCGACATCATTACCTTCAACCCCAAGAAGGCTTACGGCGACAACGACGCCGAGGTGGCCGCACTGCTCAAGATTGACCGCGAGAAGGCCAAGGACCTGAAGGGCAAGTTCAGCTTCCAGGTCACCGAGATTCGCCACTTCGAGCCCCATGCTGTCGACCAGGAACTGTTCGACCGCATCTATGGTGCAGGCGAGGTGAAGGACGAAGCCGACTTCCGCCAGAAGATTGCCGAGGGCATGAAGCAGCAGCTCGTGGGCAACAGCGACTACAAGTTCCTGCTCGACGTGCGCAAGTATGTGGAAGACAAGGTGGGCGAGCTCACCTTCCCCGATGCCCTGCTCAAGCGCGTGATGCTGCACAACAACAAGGACAAGGGCGAAGACTTTGTTGAGAAAAACTACAAGGCCAGCATCGACGAGCTGAAGTGGCACCTCATCAAGGAACAGCTGGTCGAGGCCAACGGCATCAAGGTGGAAGATGAAGACATCAAGAACGTGGCCAAGGATGCCATGCGCATGCAGTTTGCACAGTATGGCATGAGCAACGTGCCCGACGATGTGCTCGAGAACTATGCCAACGAGCAGCTGAAGAAGCGCGAGAACATCGACGGCTTCGTGGATCGGGCCGTCGACGTGAAGCTCACGCAAGCCTTGAAGAATGTTGTCAAGCTGAACAACAAGGAGATTTCGCTTGACGACTTCAACAAGCTCATGGAGGAAAAATAAGAAATCGGCACCATAGCTGTAACGAAACATTTCCGGCAGGCATGCGGCAGCAAATGTCAGCATGCCTGTCTTTTTTTTTATTGAAAAAAATCTTTTTTTTGCAAAAAATTCTTTTTTTTTTTTTTTTTTCGTAACTTTGCAGGCGATGATAATAGTAATATGGTAAGAGATTGTTGTTTTTCGACATTATGTGCTGTTGCCGCAATGCTATTTGTTGCATGTAGCAGCCACGAAGAATCGTTCGAGGACGAGATGGTTCCCCCTGCAGCACAGACGCCTGCCAGTCAGGGTGAAAGCACTTCTCCCGACAAGGCCGATGGTCATGGAGGGGCAGTCCCGGCTTCTTCGGGCATAGCCCTTCCCTCGTCTTTTGAAGAACGACTGGTGGATGTGGTTGAAAGCAAGTGCTACACTCCAGAGACCTTTGCTGTGGCAGTTTCCGAATCGCACACGATGCGCAGCTTTCTTGCTTTTGGAGGCGTTGACAGTCCTCTTTTGGAAATGCTGCAGCCGCTGTTCAACCTTGCCGTAAACTCGCGTCTGCCCCAGACCGACGAACTGTTCCGCCAGCGTGTGGGGGTGGATGAAAATGGCCAGCGGCAGTGGCAGATAGAACGTCATGTGTTCACCTATCATTCCGTTTCGGCATCGACAGGTGCCGATACGGTATTGCTGGGTGCTGTGACCTTCCCCAACAATATGCTGCCCAATGTTGGCCATGAAGTGGGCACGCTCACGTTGCACAATCATCAGGCAGCTTTTGATTATGAGAGCCTTCCGTCGCAATCCTTTTCCTGGATGACGCTGCATGCGCTTCACAATTCGGCTGTTATCGAACCTGATTTGGTGGGACTTGAAGACGACTACCAAAAAGAGATTTTTGATTATTTGAATGGCGATGTTTTGGGGCTGCAAATGCTGCATTGCGTCATGGCTGCGCTCGATGTGATGCGCCAGCATGGCGTGGCGTTGGCCAGCGATGGCTATTCCAACAACTGGGGCTCGTCGCTGGGGTTGTCTTCTGCACTGGGATTCACCTACTATATGGAGAACGAAGCCCCTGAGGACGTGGTCAATACGCTGAAGCTGCGCTCAACCTTCGTGGGCGAAGGAATTACCAAGATAGAACAACTTATCGGCCCCGGTGGTCTTGTCTCGCCTCCTTATAAACACACTGAAGGCTGGCATGCACGGTTGCCGCTTTATGTGGCATACAGCCCAAATACAAATTTTGGGTCGTATGAAGAAATGAAGGAGTTCTTCCGCCAGGTGGCAACTCGTCCCGACGGCACTGTGAATCCCGACGTGAAGTGGATTCCTTTCAATGTGGCTAACACCGAATTCCAACAGCTGGCAGGTGGCAATCACTTCGTGGCGGCAACGTTGATGCTGCTCTACATGAGCTGTGCCGAGGAACCTGCCGATATGGTGAAATATCTTCAATAAGAATAAAAGAGTATGATGAGAAACTTTGTACCGAACTATACATATTTTGTTATGATAAAAAGATCGATTTTACTCCTTTCATGGGCAGTAGCTGCCCTGGGATTGGTTGCGTGCCATGGCGAAGGTGATACCGAAGACGAAGAACTTTTGGCTCCTGTCGTGACTCCTGTTGACGATAGCGAAGCACTTCCAGGTAATCCCCAAGGACATGGTGGCGCTATGTTGCCAGGTACTGATATTGAGATACCGTCGTCGTTCGAAAATGTTCTGCTAAATGTTCAGTCCAGCACCACATATCAGCCTGAAACGTTTGCTCAGGCCCTGGCCAATTCGCCTATGCTGAACTTCTTTGGCGACAACCAGTCCACGATGGCCATGGTCGCGGTGCCCCTGTTCAGACTGACGGTCAACTCGCGTGTGCCGCAGATGGACGAACTGTTCAGTGGCCTTGTGGGCACGGGTAAAGACGGAAAGCGTCAGTGGCAAATAGAACGCTATGTCTTCACCTACAAAACAATATCGTCGCTCACTGGAGCCGATACTGTGCTGGTGGGCACCGTTACGTTTCCCAACAACACCTTGGCGGGTGTGAAACATGAGGTGGGAACCCTCTCCTTGTACCACCATGTGGCCTGTTTCGACGAGACATGGCTGCCTTCGGTCTCACCATCGCTGATGACGCTCCATGCGCTTCACAATTCGGCTGTTATCGAGCCGGATCAGATGGGTGGCAGCAGCAACATCATGCAGCTTGTTGCCGGATATATCAATGGCGACATCCTGGCTCTGCAAATGTTGCACTGCATCATGGCCGCCCTCGATGTGATGAAGCAGCACGGTGTGGCACTGGCTGCCGACGGCTATACCAACAACTGGGGACTGTCGTTGGGCATGCCTTCTACGTTGGGCTTTGCGCAGTATATGGAAAACGATGCTCCTGATGAAATCAAGAACACGTTGAGGATGCGTGCCACCTATACGGGTGAAGGCATAACCAGTTTTGCCCACCTGAATTTTGGAGAAGAAGATGCTGGTGACCAGGAACAAACATCCTCTAATGTCACGCGGGGAGGAGACTATAAGTATAATGACAACTGGCATCCTAAACTGCCTTTGTGGATGTCGTGCTGCCCTAACGACAACTTTGTTTCCTACAAAGCTTTGAAGAGTTATTGTATGAATTTGCGAACCAATGCCGACGGTTCGGTGAACGAGAAGGTGAAGTGGATTGACTTCAATGTGGCCAACACTGAGTACCAGGAGCAGATTGGCGGCAACCATTTTGTTGCGGCTATACTGACGCTGTTCTACATGAGCTGTGCCGAAAATCCGGCAGATATGGAAGAGATATTGCAATAAAAAAAATATATAGCATTTTGAAAATCAGAATCTATTACACAGCTGTGCGATGCTTTGTTGCATTGCTGACAATCGGGGGCATGGTTGCTTGCCAGAATGCCGATGATGGAAGTGACGAACAGCCAGAGGAAATGATGCCGAAGGTTTCAACGGAGGTGGCGCATGCCCCCCTTCGGGTGAGCAACGCTACGACTCGCACGCTCATTGCCGTGACCGACAGTGCTTCCTATCAGGCCGAAGACTATGCTCAGGCCATTTCAAGCTGGCCAATGATGAGCTATGCAGGTGAATCAGTGGCGAAGGTGATGGCACCTATGCTGAACTTCGCAGTGAAATGCCGCGTGCCTGTGATGGACGAACTGTTTGCCCAACGTTTGGGAACGCCCTCCGACAGCCTGCGGCAGTGGCAGGTGGAGCGATATGTGTTCACCTATAATAGCGTGTCGGGCGTCACTGGCAACGATACGGTGCTGGTGGGCAGCGTGGTGTTTCCCAACAACACCCTTGGTCGCTCGCATGAAGTCGACATGCTGACCCTTTATCACCATCAGGCTTATTTCTTTGAATCGTGGTTGCCCTCGCAGTCGCTCACGCTGATGGCCATGCACGCCCTGCACAATTCGGCTGTCATAGAGCCCGATGCACAGGGAGCAGAATGGAACATGCAAAACTTGATAGCTTCCTATGCACAAGGAGATCTTACTGCCTTGCAGATGGTTGACTGCGTGCTGGCTGCACTCGAGGTGATGCGCAATCATGGCGTGACTACTTCGCAAGATTGCTATTCAAACAACTGGGGCACGTCGTTAGGAACTTCTGCTGCCACCGGCTTTGCTCAATATATGGAGAATGATGCACCCGAAGACCTGCAGCGTCTCATCAACCTGCGTGCTTCCTATATTGGTGAAGGGCCTTTGATGTTGTCGCATTTACGTGGGTATGAGAATGCTGTGGAAAATCTGAAGGAGCAGTCCTATTATTACGGATGGCATCCGCGTTTGCCTTTCTATATTTCTTGCTGTCCCAACGACGAACTTATAAAATATGATGGGTTGAAGGAATACTACAATCATCTGCGCATGTTGCCCAACGGGACAATTCTCTCTAATGTGCATTGGCTGGATATGAACGTGCCGCATAATGTATTGGATAAGATTTTGAACAATCATTTACAGACGGCTGTGCTTACACTTCTATATATAAGTATGGTGGAAGACCCTTCAGATATGGAGGGTGTGCAGCAGAATTAATGATTTAGTAACAAAGAAGATGAATAAACTTATACTGATACGCAGCCTGCTTTTTTCCTTCCTGACGGTTTGCCTTGTGGCTTGCAGTGACGATGAGGATGAATTCTACACAGGCACCGATGTGGGAGTTCAGGTCTTTGACTCTCAGGTCTATCGGCCTGCAGATTTGACTGAAGCTTTTTCCCGGAGTGGAATGCTAACTGACAATGGTGTAGAAGAGGCATGGCAGCAGCAGTTGCTGAGAGGCACTTTTGATGCATTGCTGGCCGACAGGATTCATGATCTTGACCGATACTATCATCAGGTTCACCAGGAGTCAGGCTATTTGTCGTTACGCCAGTGGCAGGTGGAAAGCTATTGCTTTAAATACAAGACTGTTTCGGCTGCCGGAGAACCTATCATGCTGTCAGGTCGTGTCACTTTTCCTGCAATGAAAAATGGTAGTGAGTTGTTGATGAATTCGCTCACGCTCCATATTCATTATTACATGAATCACTTGCTGGAAGCCCCCACTGCTTCTCTGTCGCCTGCTGTCCTGCGTGTCTTTTTCAACTCTGCCATCATCGAACCCGATTTGGAAGGTTATGGCGTGACGGGTGACAGAATCCCGTGTGGCATCGCGTTCAAGCAGCAAGCACGTCAGAATATTGACTGTGTGTGGGCTGCGCTACAGGTGATGAAAAGTCGTGGCGTGAAACTCATGCATGGAGGACACACCACCCTGTGGGGCCTGTCGCTGGGTGCGCCGCAGGCTATTGCTACGGCACAGTATTGTGAGGAACAACTCACACAGCAGCAGCAAGAGGCTATCAACCTTACCTCGGTGTTGGTCGACAGCGGCCCTTATTTGCTGGGTAGAATCCTGGACTTTTGGGACAAGAACCCCAGTGTCAATGCCTCGCTCATTTGTCGCTTGCTCATGTTCATTCATGGTTTCAACAAGGAGTACTTGGAAGGCTATGACCCCAAAGAGTTTTGCGCAGAGTGGATGCACACCTATCAGGTGAATTTCAAAGGAAAGGACTGCTCCCTCTATGAAGCCATCAGGGACTGTGGGGGCGATGAAGACGTGTTCGATCTGTGGCCCGAGGCCATGCCCAATAACAAGGTGAGCAACTGTCTGGCCTCAGACATGCTGCTGCCCGACGGGCGGCTGAACCGCGAGAATCCCAAGACGCAGGCTTTCATCAATATTCTGACGAAGTGTGGTGATGTGGGAACATGGCTTCCCAAGGCCAGTGTCTACATAAGCCATGGCACTGAGGATAACTACATTCCCTTTGAGCAGGCACAGGCTTTCTATGAACAGATAAAAGGCGGAAAACATGTGGAGTTCAAGGCCGCTACAGGAGGACTTATGGAACGTGTTATGGGCGTTCACCAAGGCTGTACTCTCAATGTCTTGATTGCTATGATATTGTTTGAAGAGCCTGCCGATGCACATAAGAATTTACCATAAACCGGAAAAAGATCATTTTACAAATATAAGAATGGATAATACAAAAACAAAAATTTTTCCTTCGGAAGAGAAGGTCTGGCAAAAACATTATGCTCCGGGAGCGTTGGAGCAACTTGCAAAGAAACTGCCCGATGAGTCGCTGTGGAAGCTGATCTCGACGGCTATGAAAGAGGATAACGACCAGCACGATGCGCTGGTGTACTTTGGCCGCCACATCAAGCGCAGCACGATGCTGGCCGAAGTTGAGAAGTGGGCCCGGGTGCTGAAAGGCATGGGGCTGGGAGTTGGCGATCAGATTCTGCTGTTCAGCCCTGCTTCGCCCGAATCCTACTATGTGCTGTTTGCAGCCGATACGGTGGGTGTGACCGCCATTATGCCCAACATGTCGGCAAGCAAGGAGGCACTAGAGAAGTATTATGCACAGGCAAAGGTGGCCTTTGTGTTCGATGGCATGGAGGAACAGCTGACGCATGTGCTGAAGAAGCCACAGTTCAAGTATGTGGTGTTGATGGATGTTACGGTGTCGATGCGCTCGCCCCTGAAGCAGTTGCTGGGTGCAGCCAACTGGCTGAAGACTCGGAGCGTGCGCAACCGCGATGCAAAATATATGACGATGCGCCAGGCCATAGAGCGCTTTGGTGCTTATGAAGGTGAGGTTGAGGCTCCCTATCAGGAAGACCGTGTGGCCATGGTGTTCTCGTCGGGTGGCACAACCAAGGCTGGCGAAGCCAAGCTTATCTGCATGACCGACAAGGCCATGGTCGAGATGTTCCGCTGCGCACTGGCTTTCAACATGCGCGGACTGCCCTTCAACCCGGGCAACACGTCGCTCTGCCAGTTGCCGCCGTTTGTGTGCACGGGACTCTTCGTGCTGGTACTGGCACCTCTGCTCAGAGGCATGACTATCTATCTGGAGCCCAGGCTGAATCAGCAGACCTTCAATGCCAGCGTGCTGAAGCTGAGACCCAACATCACGCTGGTGCCTGGTCCGCTGTGGGCAGGACTGTTCAGAGAGGTGGAAAGCCGACTGGAAAAGGGCGAGCAGGTGGATTTGAGCAACTTCGTGCTGCCCATCATGGGTGGCGAGGGCTGCACACCTGAAACGCTGGCTTGGATGGACAAACTGGCAAGACAGTGTCATTCGAACACAGGCATCGTGTCGGGATATGGCATGAGCGAGGTGTTCTCGGTCATTTCGGTGGATCACCGTCCGGATGTGGTGGACAAGAGCTCCGACAAGCTGGCCATCAGCGTGGGCTATCCCTTCCCGGGCTTCACGGTGGGCATCTTCGACAAGCAGGGCAACGAGCTGCCCTACGGACAGCGCGGCGAGTTGTGGGTGAAGACCTCAACCCACTTGGCTGGCTATCTGGACAATGGAAAGCTTCAGCTCGACAACAATAGCGATGGCTGGATTCACACGGGCGACCTCTGCGAGCTCAGCGAAGACGGTCTGGTCTACATCTACGGTCGTATGGCTAAAAATGTGAAGTCAACAGAAAACGAGCCTGTCTATCTCTTCGACATCAGCAACCGTCTGCGTCAGGACAAGGCCGTGAAGGAGAGCTTGGCAGTGGCTATCGACAGCGAAAAGAAAACCTCTCCGCGTGTGGTGGCTCACCTCATCCTGGAGAAAGGCGAGGAAATGACCTACGAACTGGTGAAGCGACTGGACGACGACCTGAAGTCGTGGTTGCCCAGCAGTGTTGAGGTGCAAGGCTACAAGTTGCAGCACGAGTCTTTCAAGATGAGTTTTGTGTGCAAGACCGATGCCACCGCTTACGGTGAAGAGCATGACGGTTATGTGAAGCCGGTCGATGGGCGGTTGGAGCCTGTTTCCTTTCAGTAATTTGATAATAAAGTAAAATAAAAATAATTTTGATAGCGTATGAAGAAGTTACAATCTGTTGCTATGATGGGCATGCTGGCACTCGGTGGCCTGAGTCTCGTTTCGTGCAGCAATGACGAGAACGAGGCGGTTGACAATGGCCAGGCACAGCAGACTCAAGAAGTTCAGGTCACGCTGGAAAGCGTGCTGAACGATGTGAACCAGCGAGTTGCACAAATCGACTACAGTCAGCTTGCACCGTTTGCTAAGGCGCTCGATGTGGCCTATGAGGACAGCGAGACGGAAGGCGGTGACGATGCAACTGCTGCGTTTATTGACAAACTGCGTGGTTTGTTGAAGAATTTCCAGCCCACCACGTCGGAATCTGAATGGAATAGAAGTCACAATCAGTGGACGTATGCCAATATCGACAGCACACTGGTCTTAACTTTGGATGCGCTCATCGCCCTTGGAAACGAGAATGCGCAGAAGGGTGAGCTCGGACTGACTCAGCAAGCTTATTCGCAGTCGCTGACTGTTGCGGGAGAGGACAGCGTTGTCTACACCATTCAGACCAGGGTGACCAACGAAATGAATGCCAATGGCCTGGCACTGGAAAATGTGGGTGCCGGACAGCTGGTTGTGTATGCTGGAAGCGAAGTCTTGCTTGCGATTGACACGCATCGCGAGCAGCTTGTGGGACTGAAGTCGTTCAAGCCCGTCAATGAGTATGTCACAACGGGCAGTCTGACCTTTGCCGGTAACGTGTTCACCTTGGGCTACAGCCGTGACGAGCTGAACTCCATCAAGCGCTTTGTTTCCTTTGCCCAAAACGGCATGCATGTGGTCACGCTGCAGATGACCGTGGGGAGCGACTTCGGATGGGAAACGCTCACCAGCAGAAAACTGACTCTCTCCGGTGAGGTGGAAGTAATTCTGATGGGCAACCTGGCTGCCATCAGGGGCACGGTGACCGATTTGGGACGTTTCTATCAAGATGGCACCTCCATGGTTCAGGTGAGCAAACAGGGCACTTCGATGGAGAATTGTCAGAGGCTGACGCAGTCGTTCAATAGCGTTGCTTCGTTGAAACTCCTCCTTTCCGGAACCAATGCAGCCCAGCTGAAGGTTGCTGCCGTGCAGACTGATGCGACGCTCAACCTGTGGAAACCTGTCGTGATGGTCAATTCGCCAATCATTGGCAAGCGAGAAATGACGATTGCAGAAGTAATCGATGCCATGGGCATCAGTTTCTCTGACATCATTGAAGCATTGCTCGGAAAGGAATAATAAAAAACGAAATATTTTAATTAACATTTGTATCATAAAAAACTAAAGGGTTATGAAAAAGTCTATGAACTATTTGTTTGCCGGCTTAGTGCTGGCTGGTGGAATGACCTTTGTTTCATGCTCTAATGACGAGGACATTGCAGCCCAGGAGCAGACTGCTCAGCAGGCTGAGGAACAACAGCAAATGACGGTGCAGGAGGCTCTGGATCAGGTGAGCCAGAACCTCTCTCAGGTGGATTTCAAGGAATTGGATCCGCTGATTGCTACTCTTAACAACAAGGAGAGTTTGAATGCCAGGGCCATGAAGCAGGATGGCAAGGCCAGATTCCTGGAGAAATTGCGTAACATGCTGCAAAGCCTGCGCCCAGCTCAGGAATGGAATGGATTTGATCGTCAGTGGTCGTTTGCCAATACCGACAGCACTTTGATGCTTGCCTTTGAGGCTTTGGTGGAGTTGGACGGCATTACGGAGGAAGGCGACGAAGGCTTCCTGAACCGTGCTTATGCCCAGCAGCTGGAGGTGATGGGTGCCAATGACACCTTGTACACGATTTCTACCAAGGTGGCCAAGAGCACTTCGGGCAATCTGATGGCTTCGAACGTAGACCGTGAGCGTGAGTTGTACATTTACAAGGATGGACAGCTTATTCTGGGCATCGACCTGCAGCAGCAGTTGAACCTGGGCTGGAAGAAGAACAGCGATGTTGAAAAGTGGATCGTTACGGGACAGATTACCTATCAGAACAATGTGTTCACACTGGGATTCTCCCTGAATGGCGACAACACAACCACGCGCAGGCTCAGCTATGTCAAGGATGCCAAGCAGCAGATTGGCCTTGCTCTGACAACAAGCAGCAATCTCGACTGGAAGAATTTCCTAACAAACAATGTTTGCTACACCACCAACTTTACTGTTGACCTGATGGGAATGTTCAAGGTTTCGGGCAAGGTGAACGATGTGAAAAAATTCTATCTCAATGCATTGAACCTGGTGATCATGAGCAAGTATCCTGCAAAGGAGGAGCTCTGCAAGAAAGCAACAGACACTTTCAATGAGAACACATCGATTTTGTTGACTGTTGGAAAGACTGACATGGGCTCCTTGAGCCTGGCCACTTCTCTTTCTGATTCGGTGAATGTAAAGTATTCTCCTGTTATCATTGCTGTTTCGCCCATTTTCGGCAATGAGCCTAAGACATTCGGCGAGGTTCTCGACCTTTTGGGCATCAGCATTGATGACATCATGAAGATGATCATGGGCAAGAAAGGAGAAGATGCTGATGATGATGAAATTGAAGGTTAAAAATGAAGCGTAAAAACTATTTATTGCAAGCATCCATAGCATTGGCGTGGGTGCTTGCTTTTGGCAATATTTCTTGTTCGAACGACGACGATTCGAACGAAGGAAAGAATACCGAGACCGTTCAGAACGAAGTGGTGCTGGAAGACGAGGAAGACCAGTCTTTTACCGATCTGCTGGAAGAAAAATACGGCGATATTGTAGCAGGTTGGAGTGTTGTACCTACTGAGGAATCGGATGATTGGATGGACAGGATGAGCCAGCAGGCTTTGGAAGACGGTAAGCAGCTGGTGGCCGAGGATGCCGGAAGCAATGGCGAAGGCGATATCAACGACCTTTCAATTGCTAAGATCACGTTGAAGTATTATAGCGTTGATGGCAAAGGCAATCGCATTCAGTTGTCGGGCTTTGTCTTCCTGCCCAAGGTGAATGGCAAGTTTGTGGATTGCAAGGACATCCTGCTCAATTGCCATCAAACTTCGCTTGGCACTGATATGCTTTCGACGGGCTCTCTGAAAGCCCGTGCTGCCGACGGTCTTGCAGTCATTGAGCCGCACTACATTGGCTTTGGAGCAACTGCCAACATGAAGCAGACCTATCTTTGCCATAAGCTCATTGGCCGGCAATGCGCCGACATGATTCCGGCACTGATGACAGTGCTCGAAAAGAAAGGTGTCAAGATGCAGAAGGGCTATGGCACTTATGTGGTGGGCTATTCGCAGGGCGGTGGCAATGCTTTAGCCGTGGGTCGATATTTGGAGATGGATGCCAGCAGCGAACTGAGAACGCTGGCCAATCTGAAGAAGGTGACCTGTGGCGCTGGCCCCTATGATCCCTATGCCACTTTCCAGCACTGGCTGAAAACCGACAGCATGTGCATGTCGGTGGTGCTGCCCATGGTTATTCAGGGCATGATGGAAGGCCATTCAGACGTGATGGCAGGCATCAAACTGGGCTCTTATTTCACCGATTTGTATAAGTCGACAGGAATTATTGAAAAGTTTGAAAAGAACGAATTGGATGGTACACTGCTCGCGACTGACATGATGCCGCAACTGGCAGAAATCAATCTTGGAGGAAGCGGGATGCTTGCCTGGATGAAATTCAGTGGTATCATGAGCGAAGAGTGTGCCGATGTGAATTCGCACATTCGTCAAGCCTTGGAGCAATGCCTGAAGGCTGAAGTCATCACCGACTGGGTTCCCTCTGTGCCTGTTGAGATTTACTCATCGACAACCGACAATGTGATACCTGTTCAAGCCAATGCCATTAATCTTTATAACAAGATGAAGGATGCAGGTGCTAAGAATGTGACGCTCAGGCTTGATGATAGCGGCTTTGATCACATGTTGGGCTTTTTAAACTTTACGTATCTCATTAATTGTGAAAAAATCTATTTGGAGAGCAAATAGAATAATCCGACTATTTGTTTTAACAAATCTTTTAGCAATGTCAGGACTATCGACCGCACAGGTCCTTAGTCTTGACAGTTGTGTTATGCTGGCCATGAAGTCGAACAAGGAGATTCAGGCAGCACAGCACATGGTCAGCCAGTATCAGCACACGCAGAAGTCACTGTATGCCAACTATTTCCCCAACATCAGTCTGAATGCCACCGACGTTTACAGTACGCAGAATTTCACGTCGATGATGGACATTGCATCGCCCATCGGAGCCTATGTCGGCCAGCAGGTGCAAGACTTGCTCCCGAGGCTGGTTGACGATGCCATGCGTCAGCATCTGGCACAGGATGTGACTTATGCTTTGAAACCATTGAATCCTGATATTAGCTATAAGTTCAAGAACTTGTTCAATGCAAGCATCAGCCTGGAGCAACCCATTTACATGGGCGGCAAGATTTCAACCGCCAACAGGATGGGCAAGCTTGGCGTGAAGCTGGCACGTAAAGCAGAGCAACTTTCCCGCGAGGAAGTCATCGTTCAGGTCTATGATGCCTATCAGCTGGTGGTCAAGGCCAAAGCCATGCATGTGGTGGCAGTTCGCTATGATTCGCTTCTGAATCAGATAGGCCGCGACGTTGAGAGTGCCGTGAAGCACGGCATGGCCAGCCACAACGACGAACTGAAGGTGACGGTGAAGAAGAACGATGCCGAACTGAAGATGCGACAGGCAGAAAACGGCATCATCCTGGCAAAGATGAATCTCTGTCAGTTGATAGGTATGCCGCTCAACGCTGTCATTGATGTGGAAGAAGAAAAAAATCCCGACTTTTTGGGGCTTATTGATAAGAACGCACAAGTGACCAACCGCACGGAATACGAGCTGCTTGACCTGAAGACTCGGCTTGCACAGGAAAAGGTGAAGCTGGAGCAGTCGGAATACAGGCCGCAGCTGGGCGTGATGCTTAATGCAGGCGTGATGGACGGTATGGAAATATTGGGCAACAAAATGTTCAAGCACAAGGCCAACCTGACGGTGGGCGCAACCTTGAAGATACCCCTTTTCCATGCAGGAGAGACCCGCCAGAAGGTGGCTGCTGCCAAGGAAGAACTGGCACAAGAAAGGTTGAAGCAGGAAGATTTGGCAGGCAAAATGAACCTTGACCTGCAGCAGCAGGCCAATATCGTTGACGAAGCCCGTCTGGAACTGAAGCTCAGAAAGCGCAACCTGGAACAGTGTGAGGAAAATCTGCGTATCAGCCGCAAGTCCTACAGCGTGGGTATGGAAACCCTGAGCGAAGTGCTCACGGCCCAGTTGCTGTGGCAGCAGGCTTACGCCGAGCTGGTGGAGTCGCGCTATCAGGCAAAAGTGAAAATGATGAAGTGGCGCAAGGCCGCTGGCAGGTTGTAAAAAAGAGCAGCAGCATTCATTGTTTAAGAATCTCTTCAATCCGTAGAAAATACAATCAAATGAACACAAGAATCATAATTTCCCGTTTCAGGCTTCTTGCCTGTTTCCTGCTTTCCGGTGCGTTGCTGGCTTGCAATCAGCAAGACGCGAAGGATTCTCAGCCACAGTTGGTGAGCATAGCCGACGCCGTGTCGGCCGGTGGTGCCACCCATGTGCAATATCCCGCCACGACCGAAGCCCGCAACAATGCCGACCTTGCCTTCAAGGTGGCCGGCACCATTGAGCAAGTGCTGGTGCACGAAGGCGACCATGTGAGCAAAGGTCAGGTGGTGGCACGTCTTGATCCGCGCGACTATGCCACTCAGCTCCGTGCCACCGAGAGCGAATACCGCCAGGTGAAGGCCGAGTGCGAGCGTGTGATAGCCATGCATGCCGAGCAGGCCGTTTCCGACAACAACTACGACAAGGCTCGTTCCGGCTTGGAGCGCATCACGGAGAAGCTGAACAATCATCGCGACCAGCTCAACGACTGTGTGCTGCGTTCGCCCTACGATGGCTTCGTCGATCATGTTTTCCGTTCCGACAAGGAGCTCGCTGGCCCCGGCATCCCAGTGCTGTCAATCTATTCTTCGGGTTCGTGCGATGTGGTGGTAAATGTTCCTGAGCGTGCCTATTTTCAGCTGAAGAAGAATGCCACCTACGTGGCCACCTTCAGTTCGCAGCCCGAAAAGCAGTATCCCCTTTCCATGAAAAGCATTGCCTCGAAGGCCAATGCCGACCATCTCTACGAGCTGCGCCTGGTGTTCAAGTCGGCTCCGTCGAACATTACTCCCGGCATGTCTGCCATGGTCTCGATCGACTTCGATAAGCCCGTCGACATCAGTGTCGAGGTGCCCACGGGAGCCGTCTGGGCTGAAGGCCAGAACAGTTATGTGTATGTGCTCAACGACAAGGACAACACCATTCGCAAGACGAAGGTCAGCTGCGAAAATGTCTGTGGCAATGGCACCGTGGTCATTACCCAGGGCTTGTCGGCAGGAGCCAAGGTTGTGGCATCGGGTGTGCGCCATCTTGCCGACGGCCAGAAAGTAAGAGTCAAGTCGCCCGTCTCAGCCTTGAATGTGGGCAATCTGAAATAAATTCGCAAGCTGAATACTTATGAGTTTTGATATGTCAAAATGGGCTCTGAACAACCAGCGTGTTGTGGCGTTGTTCATAGCCATCCTTACGTTAGGCGGTCTGGTGTCCTATTACGCTTTGCCCAAGCTCGAGGATCCAGAAATCGTTGTGCGTCAGGCCGTGGTGGTGGGCATCTATCCCGGTGCCTCGTCCCATCAGGTGGAGCTTGAAGTGACCGACGTGCTGGAGAAGAGCATCAGGAAGGTGAACGGTGTAGACTTCATACAAAGCACCAGCTATGCCGACATGTGCTACCTGCTCGTTTCGCTCGACACCAAGGTGCCCACCGACGAAATACAGAACAAGTGGACCCTCATTCGCAACCGTCTTGACGAGGCCGAACTGCCAGGCGGTGTGCAGGTGATGGTCAAGGACGACTTCGGCGATGTGGCCGGCATGTTCTATTCGCTCACCGGCGACGGCATGGACAGCAAGGAGCTGGAATCATACGCCGAGCTCGTGAAGCGCGAGCTGCAGGTGCTCGACGGCGTTGGCCGCATCGACATCTACGGCAAGACGCCGCGTTGCATCAACGTGTCGCTGCGCCAGGACCGTCTGGCCACGCTTGGCGTGCTGCCAGCCGAGGTCATTGCCACGCTCAATGGTCAGAATGCCAATGTCTATGCCGGCTACCTGCAAAGTGGAGGCCGCCGCATCCGCATCAGCGTGGACGACCGCTACCAGACCCCCGACGACATCAGCAACCTGCTGTTGCAGGGCCATCACCGCGACCAGGTGCGCCTGGGCGACATTGCCGATGTGACCATCGACGATGAGAAGACCCAGCGTGCCGAGATGCTGCGCGACGGCGAGCATGCCCTGGGCTTCTGCATTTCGGCCCAGTCGGGCACCGATATTACAAAGGTGGGCCGCCGTGTTGAGAAAAAAATCGAACAGTTGTCAAAGAACCAGTTGCCGGCCGGCCTGAGCATCGAGAAGGTGTTCTTCCAGCCCGACCGTGTGGAAACAGCACTCGGCACCTTCATCCTGAACCTCATCGAGTCGGTGCTTCTGGTCATTGTACTGCTCATTTTCTGCATGAATTTCCGTTCCGGTCTCATCCTGGGCATCACCCTGGTGGTCACCGTGCTGGGCACCATCCTGATGCTCTACTATTTCGACGGCACCCTGCAGCGCGTGTCGCTGGGCTCATTCATTCTGGCCATGGGCATGCTGGTCGACAATGCCATCGTGATTGTCGACGGCATTCTGGTCGACAAGCGCATGGGCAAGTCGCGCTCCGAGGCCCTCACCTCCATCGGGCGCAAGACGGCCATTCCCTTGCTGGGTGCCACGCTCATTGCCATTCTGGCCTTCATGCCCATCTATCTGAGTCCCGACGTCACGGGCCTCTACGTGCACGACATGTTCATTGTGCTGGCCGTTTCGCTGCTGCTGTCGTGGATTCTGGCCCTTGTTCTTGTGCCCTTGCTGGCCGGACGCTGGCTCATGTCGGGCAAAGAGGTGGCCCAGACGGGCCCGACCGATGCTTCGCAGCTCTACGACAACGTGTGGTATCGCAGCCTCACCAAGGTGCTGAACCGTTCGCTCAACCACCGCAAGCTCACGTTGGGCCTCATGGTGGTGCTGCTTGCCGTGGCGGGACTGTGTGCCCAGTTCATGCCGCAGGCCCTTTTCCCCGACATGAACTACGACCAGCTCTACATGGAGTATCAGTTGCCCGAAGGCTACGGCACTTCGCAGGTGAAGGCCGATTTGGAGAAGATTCGCCAGGAACTGATGTCGAAAGACTACGTGAAGCATGTCACCACCTCCGTGGGTGGCACCCCCTGCCGCTACAACCTTGTGCGCTCGGTGGCCCTGCCCACGCTGTCCTATGGCGAACTGATCGTCGACTTCGAAAGTCCCCGTGCCCTGCATGAGCACATTGAAGAGTTGCAGAAACACTTTTCTGCCGAATTCCCCGACGCCTATCTCATCTTCAAGCGCTACAACCTCATGTTCATGCGCTACCCCATTGATTTGCAGTTCGCCGGACCCGATCCCGCCGTGCTTCACCAGTTGGCCGACTCTGCCAAGGCAATTGCAGAGCAAACAGGCGTGCTGAGCCCCTACACCACGGACTGGGATCCGCGCTATCCGGTGCTCCACATCGACTACAAGCAGTCGAGTGCCCGCCAGAAAGGCATCACGCGCAGCGACGTGGCCCTTTCGCTCATGTCGGCCACCGACGGTCTGCCCGTGGGCAGTTTCTATGATGGCATCGACAGCTACAACATCTACGTGGGCATCACCGACGTCAACGGCCAGCCCATGTCCAATGTTTCCAATGCCACCGTGTTCGGAATGTTGCCCAATCTCAATGGCCTCACCGACAAAGACCGGTTGATTGAGGCCCTGAAGCAGGGCAAAACGCCCGCACTGACCAACACCGCCCAGCTCAACGAAGTGGGCGATGGTGTCAAGTTGCAGTGGGAGGAACCCGTCATTCCTCGCTACAACGGTCGGCGCGTCCAATCCATCAAGGGCTCGCCGGCCCCCGGCTACGGCATTGAAGAGGCACGCCAGATTCTTGCAAAAGAAGTAGAGAAGATGCAGCTGCCCGATGGCTACAGCATCAAGTGGGGCGGCGAGAAGCTGGCCACCGACATGTCGATGGAGAACCTCTTTGCCAACTACCCCCTGGCCGTGCTGCTCATGATGGGCATCCTGGTGTGGCTCTTCAGCAGCTACCGCACGGCCCTGTTGCTCTTCTGCTGCATACCGTTTGTGTTTGTGGGTGTGGTTCCGGCCATGTTGCTCTCAGGCTTCAGCTTCGGCTTCGTGTCTATTGTGGGCGTGCTGGGCCTGGTGGGCATGATGCTCAAGAACGGCATCGTGCTGGTTGACGAGGTGCGCCTGCAGCTGCAGGGCGGCAAGTCCGGCCGACAGGCACTCATCGACTCGTCGCTCTCACGTCTGCGTCCCGTCACCATGGCATCGCTCACCACGGTGCTGGGCATGGTTCCGTTGCTCTTCGACGACATGTTCGGCAGCATGGCAGCCGCCATCATGGGCGGACTCATTGCCGGCACCATTATCGTGCTCATCATCATTCCCGTGCTCTATTCGCTCTTCTATAAGCTGGGCGACGCCCGTGAATGAATATTCGCTCGATGAATAATTATACTGCGCGATGATTCTCTAATCATTCGATTTTTCAGAACTTTGCAATAGGGCCTCCGTTGTCTGCCAACGGGGGCCCCGTTGTGTTGCAATAGGGCCTCCGTTGTTTCCTAACGGGGGCCCCGTTGTGTTGCAATAAGGCCCCCGTTGTTTCCTAATGGGGGCCCCGTTGTGTTGCAATAAGGCCCCCGTTGCATCCCAGCGGGGCCCTGATTGCAAAACAACCGAATCGAGACAGCTTTTTGCATAGATATGCGTGCCTGTTCAGTCACCTGACGAGTGGCAAAAATGGCCTCATTGATTATTTCTCTAAAAAAAATCTTAAAATAGTGAGCATTATCGAGTTTTTTTCTTAACTTTGTATCTACGAAAACAGGGAAAGCCCCTCGGCGGTACTCTTCCCTGAAAGAAAAACAGTGCGTAATAAACTGATTATGAACGATTTTAGGAAATATGCAACACAGCACCTTGGCCTCAATGGCATGGTGCTCGACGACGTGATGAAGGCGCAGTCCCAGTACATGAACCCCTACATTCTGGAGGAGCGCCAGTTGAACGTGACCCAGATGGACGTGTTCAGCCGCCTGATGATGGACCGCATCATCTTCCTGGGCACCGAAGTGAACGACTACACAGCCAACACCCTGCAGGCGCAGCTGCTCTATCTCGACTCGGTAGACCCAGGCAAAGACATCTCTATCTATATCAACTCGCCCGGCGGCAGCGTCTATGCCGGTCTGGGCATCTACGACACCATGCAGTTCGTCAGCAGCGATGTGGCCACCATCTGCACGGGCATGGCCGCCTCGATGGCCGCCGTGCTGCTTGTGGCTGGTGCCGAGGGCAAGCGCCAGGCTCTGCCCCACAGCCGCGTGATGATACACCAGCCCCTGGGCGGCGTGCAGGGTCAGGCCAGCGACATTGAGATCGAGGCCCGCGAGATTCAGAAGCTCAAGAAAGAACTCTACACCATCATTGCCGACCACTCGCACACCGACTACGACAAGGTGTGGAACGACAGCGACCGCAACTACTGGATGACGGCGCAGGAGGCAAAGGACTACGGAATGATTGATCAGGTGCTGGTGAGGAAATGAAGAATAAGTGCAACTTTTGCGGGCGCAGCGACTCCGAAGTGAAGCTGCTCATCTCCGGCATCAATGGCTACATCTGCGACGAATGTGCCAAGCAAGCCTATAGAATTGTGAAAGAGTCGGGCAACGGCGACTCGAAGCCTGCCAGCAAGGGACCTTCCTTGAAGAATGTGCCCAAGCCGGTCGAAATCAAGAACTATCTCGATCAGTACATCATTGGCCAGGACGAGGCCAAGCGCTTCCTGTCGGTGGCCGTCTACAACCACTACAAGCGCCTGCAGCAACCCGCCGACGACAGCGGCGTGGAAATCGAGAAGTCTAATATAATTATGGTGGGCTCCACCGGCACTGGCAAGACCCTGTTGGCCCGCACCATTGCCAAGCTGCTCGACGTGCCCTTCACCATTGTCGATGCCACCGTGTTCACCGAGGCCGGCTATGTGGGCGAAGACGTGGAGAGCATTCTGTCGCGCCTGCTCCAGGTGGCCGACTACAACGTTGAGGCAGCCCAGCGTGGCATCGTGTTCATCGACGAGATCGACAAGATAGCCCGCAAGAGCGACAATCCCTCCATCACGCGCGACGTCAGCGGCGAGGGCGTTCAGCAGGGACTGCTCAAGCTGCTCGAAGGCACCAACGTGAACGTGCCGCCCAAGGGTGGCCGCAAACATCCCGACCAGGACTACATTCAGGTGGACACGCGCAACATCCTCTTCATCTGCGGCGGCGCCTTCGACGGCATCGAGCGCAAGATTGCACAGCGTTTGAACACCCACACCGTGGGCTACAACTCGGTGCAGAACGTGCGCAAGATTGACAAGGACGACCTGATGAAATATGTGCAGCCGCAAGACCTGAAGTCCTTCGGACTCATTCCCGAAATCATTGGCCGCGTGCCCGTGCTCACCTATCTGAACCCGCTCGACCGCGAAGCCCTGCGCCGCATCCTGGTAGAGCCCAAGAACTCCATTGTGAAGCAGTATGAAAAGCTGTTCCAGATGGACGGCGTGAAGCTCACGTTCGACGAAGACGCCCTGCTCTACGTGGTCGACAAGGCCCTGGAGTACAAGTTGGGAGCGCGCGGACTGCGCTCCATCGTGGAAAGCATCATGATGGACGCCATGTTTGAAGTGCCGTCGAAGAAAGTGAAGAAATTCGTGGTGACGCTCGACTATGCCAAGCAGCAGTTGGAGAAGAGCGGCAACCTGACCCCCCTGAGCTAAGGGGGCAGGGGGCAGCGCAGAGAACGCGCGCCCCCCGATAATCTCTATCAAAGCCCATGACAAAGAAAACTATCAATCTGACCAAAGAACTGAAGCACTACTTTGGCTTCGACACATTCAAGGGCGATCAGGAAGCCATCATCCAGAACGTGCTCGATGGCAACGACACCTTTGTGCTCATGCCCACGGGGGGCGGCAAGTCGCTGTGCTATCAGCTGCCGTCGCTGCTCATGGACGGCGTGGCCATCGTCATATCGCCCCTCATTGCGCTCATGAAGAACCAGGTGGACTTTATCACCCACCTGAGCGAGCACGAAGGCATGGCCCACTACCTGAACTCGTCGCTCAACAAGGCCGCCATCGACCAGGTGAAGACCGACATTCGCGAGGGTCGCACCAAGCTGCTCTATGTGGCGCCCGAATCGCTCACGAAGGAAGACAACGTGGAGTTTCTCAAGACGGTCAGGATTTCCTTCTATGCCGTCGACGAAGCCCACTGCATCTCGGAGTGGGGCCACGATTTCCGCCCCGAGTATCGGCGCATCAGGCCCATCATCAACGAGATAGGCAAGGCCCCCGTCATTGCCCTCACGGCCACCGCCACCGACAAGGTGCGCTCCGACATCAAGAAAAGTCTGGGCATCGTCGATGCCATCGAGTTCAAGTCGTCCTTCAACCGCCCCAACCTATACTATGAGGTGCGCCCCAAGACCAAGGACATCGACAAGGACATCGTGCGCTTCATCAAGCAGCATCAGGGCAAGAGCGGCATCATCTACTGCCTGTCGCGCAAGAAGGTGGAAGACCTGGCCGAGGTGCTGCGGGCCAACGACATCAAGGCCGCTGCCTATCATGCCGGACTCGATTCGGGTACACGCTCCGAAACACAGGACGACTTCCTCATGGAGCGCATCGACGTCATCGTGGCCACCATTGCCTTCGGCATGGGCATCGACAAACCCGACGTGCGCTTCGTCATTCACTACGACATACCCAAGTCGCTCGAAGGCTACTATCAGGAAACAGGCCGGGCCGGACGCGACGGCGGCGAGGGACTGTGCATTGCCTTCTACAGCTATAAAGACCTGCAGAAGCTCGACAAGTTCATGGAGGGCAAGCCCGTGGCCGAGCAGGACATTGGCCGACAGCTGTTGCAGGAGACGGCTGCCTATGCCGAAACCAGCGTGTGCCGCCGCAAGATGCTGCTGCACTATTTTGGCGAGCAGTATGAGCAGGACAACTGCCACAACTGCGACAACTGTCTGCATCCCGGCACCAAGATCGAGGCCAGCAACCAGCTGGTCATCGTGCTCAGGGCCGTGCAGGCCATCAAGGAAAACTTCCGCAGCGACTACGTGATCGACTTCGTCACCGGACGCGACACCGAGGAAATTCTGGCCCATCACCACCAGGAACTCGACGAGTTTGGCGCGGGCGAAGACGAGGACCCAAAGATATGGAATCCCGTCATACGCCAGGCTCTCATAGCCGGCTATCTCACGAAGGATGTCGAGAACTACGGTCTGCTCAAACTCACGACCGCAGGCAGGAAGTTCATCAAGAGTCCCACGTCGTTCATGGTGGTGCAAGACCATGAGTTCAGCGAAGACGAAGAAGTGCCCGAAGGAGGCACCAGTGCCCTCGACCTCACGCTCGCAGCCATGCTTCACGACCTGCGCAAGAAGTGGTCGCGCAAGCTCGAACGCCCAAGCTACGTCATCTTCCAGGACGTGTCTATCGAGCAAATGGCCACCTACTATCCCGTGACGCTCGAAGAGCTGAAGAACATTCAGGGTGTGGGCGACGGCAAGACACGCCAGCCTTACGCCAAGGACTTCGTCAACCTGATCAAGCGCTACTGCGACGAGAACGAGATTGAACGGCAGAGCGACCTGCGCGTGCGCACCAAGGCCAAGGACTCGATGCGCAAGCTCAAGATTCTGCAGAACATCGACCGCCGCATTGCGCTCGACGACATTGCCAACGCGCTGGGCATCGAGTTCGATGAGCTGTTGGACGAGCTCGAGGGCATTGTGCTCTACAGTGGCAACAAGGTCAACATCGACTACTTCCTCAACGAAATCATGGACCCCGACGACATCGACGACATCTTCGAGTATTTCCGCGAGTCAGAGTCGGGTGACCTCAAGGAAGCCTACAAGGAGCTGGGCTCCGACTATGAAGAAGACGAGATTCGCCTGGTGCGCATCAAGTTTATCAGCGAGATGGCCAACTAGTGGGCGGAATGAGAAGTAGGCACATCGTTCTGTGTTGTTTTGCCATAGCTTTGTTTTCCTCTTGTGCTTGGCAGACAGAGCGCATGCGTGTCGTCATGGCCGATGTTCAGCAGCGCAATCAGAACTTCGAGTCTTTAGCCGCCGACACGTTGATGCCTGATGTGGTGGCCTACTTCGATGCCCATGGCACTTGCGATGACCGCATGTGGGCCCATTATCTCATGGGCTGTGTCTATCGCGACCGTGGCCAGTCGCTTGAGGCACTTGAAGAGTTTCAGGCAGGTGCTCGGTTGGCTGATACAACCAGTAACGATTGCAATTATTGTGTTTTGGGCAAGATACATGCCCAATCGGCTGCTGTGCTTTACGATCAGCTCTTGCCAGAAGAGATGCTTCAAGAACTCATGGCCTACGAGTGGTGTGCGCTTCGCGATGGCGACACTCTTTCGGCTGTTAATGCCTATGAGAACCGCGCAGCAGCATACGAACTTCTGTGTCAGGACGACTCCGTCATAGCCATTCGCACGCGGGTTTACCATTATTATTTTAGTCGTGGACTTCTTCAGGATGCCGTCATTTCCATCTGTCCCATTGTACCCCTGTTGGTTGAGCGCGGACAAACGGAAACGGCCCGCCACTACCTATCCCAGTACGAATCCATTGAGAGCCTGTGGAATGCCGACGGCAGCATCAAGGAGCCCCACCACATCTATTATTATTTGAAAGGGCTGCTGCTTTTGGAAGCCAATCGGCTCGATTCTGCCGAACTCATGTTTCGCAAGACCCTTACCTTTTCCCATGATTCCAACATGCGCGAAGCAGGCTTTCATGGATTGATGCGACTCTATCAGCAAAGGCATCAGCCCGACTCCGTGGCAAAATATGCCAGTCTGGCCTATCTTGTCAGTGATTCTGTCTATCTTGACGACAACAAGAACCGTGTGCAAAACATGCATGCCTTATATAATTATGATGTCTTTAGAAGAGTGGCTCAGCAGAAAACCGCTGAGAGCCGTGAAGCAAGGCTTTTGCTAAGTGTTTTCATAATCTTGTTTGTTGTTGTTGGCCTTTTAGTCTACATCTTGTGGCATAGAAAGGTGGCTCAACAAAGAGCGCAAGAAGAAAGATTGCACACCCATCTCAGCCAATTACGTCAGGCTCAGACCGATCTGATTGCCTTACATGAGCAGGATCTGGAGAAACTGACTCAGGAGAAAAACGTTCAGATAAGGCAGCTCGAGTCAAAAATAACACAATATGCAGGGCTGAGGAAGCATTTCGAAGCTGGCACCCTTGAAGAGCGGTTACATCAGTCAGACATCTATCAGCAGTTTTATGCTATTGCCCAGAATCCAGTCACAACCCCGACAGAACGCCAATGGCAGGAACTCTATGAAAAGATCAATCGTGAGATACCCCGTTTTTTCAGTATGGTGAATAGTGGAACCAAGCCCCTCACACAGTCTGAATACCGTCTGTGTGTTCTCGTTCGTTTGGGCTTCAAGAGTAAAGACTTCTATGTGTTAATGGACATAAAGCCCAACTATGCTGCAAATATGCGCAAGCAGCTCTTAAAGAAAATCTTTTCGGCAGAAGGCTCTGCGACCGATTTCGATAAGCGTATTATGGAAATCGTCTGAAGTACAGTTGCCTGATTTACAGTCACTTCAGTTGTTTGTGAACTTTTTGTGAACATTTCTCGGTTGTCGTTTTTTTACTCATTAGATGAAAGTGGCTACCTTTGCTGCTGCTTTTAATTAACAAAAAAATAATGAGTATGAGAAAATTAGTTGTGATGGCATTTGCCTTTTTTGCGTGTGTGATGAACTTGAAAAAAAATATTTTGGTAATAATGAAGACATACCTAACAACTAAAGTATAATATATTATCTAAATTACAGAAACAATTATTCTACTTAACATTTAAATAGTTCTCAAATGAATACTGTATTTAACTTTTATAATGCTTTCAAACGGAGTCAGTTGGAATTATTATCTGATGCTCCTTATGATTTGTTATATGATTATCTTGAGCCATATAAGAAAGAAAAGCTTCCAGATAACACAACATTTAAAGTTGCAACAGGGAAAAAAAATTATGATCTTATTCGACTTTTTCAAAGTGGTGAATTTTTCTTCTCCCAAAAGTTCATTGATGTATTATCACAATATATGGATATGTCTGATAAATGCTATCCCATTAAGGTTGAGGGTGCAGAAGAACAATATTATGTGATATACAATTTAGAGAATTATCCTTTTTTGAACAAGGAGAAGGCCATGTTTGATGAGGAGCCAGCATTTTATGGTGGAAAAGAAATCACGACACCTCTTTTTGGAATTACTAATACACGATGTTTTGTAGTAACGGAAGAATTAAAGAATGCTCTTATAAAAAACAAAATTTCAAATATCTATTTTGAGGAATCCTTTCTCTGTACTAAAGAAGAATATAAAAATTGGAGGAAATCTCAGTGAAGGAGTCAAAGGTGATATTTTTGACACCTCAAACATAAAGAGTACAATCGGCATACGTTTTATTCCATGTAGCATGTTGAAATCCTAAATAAATACCAACAATAAGTTTCGTATGAAAGAAGCAAGAATGTCATATCAACAATTGAGGAGGGCTTGTAAATGAAACAGTATTCTTTAGTACTAATTGTTTTGCTTGTCATTTGCGGCTGCACACCCCGTTCAGCCGTAAAAGACCCGTTCCTGACCACAGCCGAGGTGACTCATAAGGTTGACTCGCTGGCACGTATTTTCTATGTCGACGCGAAGCTGAACCACGACTATCTGGAAAAGCATCCGTTGCGCGTGTCGGAAATGAAAAGCCTGAAGCAAAAGATTATTTCTACT
>CACXUV010000007.1 GCA_902770845.1 uncultured Prevotellaceae bacterium | reverse complement strand
TGAGCAGTTTTGTCACCACGTTCAGGCCAATGAAGCCCACGCCCACATAGAGACCGCTTTTCAGGGCTTTGCCAAACTTCATGCCAATGCACAGGCCAATGATGGTAAAGAGGATAGGCATCATCACCGATGCACCCAAACTAATGATGTAACTAAATACTTGTTCCATTTGTTTTATCGATAAAATGTTTGTTTTAGTGTAGATTCCCTGCAAAATTACACATTTTCTTTTAATTATCCATACGAAATGCCGTAAAAACTTTACTTGACAAAAGAAAAACTGCGAATTTCACGGTCTGCACATTGCGTTCCAGCCTGTTGCCGGAAACTGTTGGGGCAAATCCGTAAAATTCGCAGTTTCTGATATAAAATGCTCAGAGCAGTGTTTGTGCTGTTACATCTTGGCAATGATGCCCAGTTTCGTTTCGCGCATGAATTGGATGATGTTGCGAATCTCAGCACTGTCGGGCACCTGTTCCTCGATCTGCTTCACGGCATCGAAGAGCGAGGTGTTGCCCAGGTACACCAGTCGGTAGGCGTTGGCAATGTGCTTCAGAATCTTCTCATCCACGCCGTAGCTGCGGCCCATGGTGTAGTTCACGCCGCCATATTCGCTGCGCTTGGTGCAGATGATGTAGGGGGGCACATCCTTCGAGAAGGTGGTTCCTGCCTGAATCATGGCTCCACGCCCCACGCGTGTCTTTGCATTCTCAATGACCGACGACGAGAAGATCACGCCATCCTGGATGTAGCAGTCGCCGGCAATCTTGGTGCCATAGCCAAACACGCAGCGGTCGGCCACCTTGGTGTCGTGCGAAATGTGGGCACCTTCCATCAGCACGTTGTCGTTGCCAATCACCGTTTGTCCGCCCGTGTGGGTGGCGCGGTTGATGACCACGTTTTCGCGAATGATGTTGTTGTTGCCAATGATGCACTCCGACTTTTCGCCACGGAAGTCAAAGTCCTGTGGCAATGCTCCGATCACGCTTCCCTGGTGCACCTTGTTGTTGTTGCCCATGCGGGTTCCGTTCAGGATGCTCACGAAGGGAAAGATGATGCAGTTGTCGCCGATGACCACATCGTCTTCGATGTAGACGAAGGGAAATATCTTGCAGTTGTTGCCGATTTTTGCGTTAGTGCTTATTTCGGCTTTTGGACTTATTTCGCTTGCCATAATGATGAATGATGAATTGTGAATGATGAATTACTTCGAGCCGCCTCCCAGTGCCTGATACAGGTTGACCACAGCCTGCATCTTCGTGAAGTCGTCGGTGACTTTCGAGATGCGTGCGTTCAGCAGGCTGCTTTCGGCCTGAATCACCTCCAGATAGGTGCTGCCCTTCGAGGTGTAGAGCTGCTTGGTGTCGGTAACGTTCTGTTCCAGCACCTTCACCTGCTTGGCCTCGAGTTTGGCTTTCTCGTCGCTTGCGTTGTAGAGCAGCAATGCGTTCGACACCTCGTTGCCAGCCTTCAGAATCAGGTTCTGCCACTTGTTGAACGCCTGTTCCTCCTGCATCTTGGCCACCTTCAGCCCGGCCACAATCTGTCCGTGCTGGAAGATGGGCTGTGTGAGCGATCCCACGGCCGAGAGCAGCCACTTGCCAGGATTCACCACCACGCCCAGGTTGTTGGTGAATGTGGCCGAACCCGTCACCGTGATGTTGGGGTAGAAGCGTGAGCGAGCCGTCTCAACGTCGTAGAAGCACTGTGCCAGTGCCATTTCTGCAGCATGCACGTCGGCGCGGTTGCTCAGCAGCTGTATGCCAACGCCCGTTGCAAACTTCTGCGGCAGCGACTGGCTGTAGAGCTTTCCGCGTTCAATCTTGTGTCCGGCTTCGTTCAGCAGCAGCGACATCGAGTTTTCCATTTCGCGAATCTGGCGTCGCAGGTCCACGGCCTGTGCCTGCACCGAATAGTAGTTGGCCTCGGCGCTTTGCACGCTGGTGGAACGGGCGCGGCCCAGGTCCTTCTGCAGTTTCATCATGTTCCAGGTCTCCTTTGTCAGCCGTTCCATGTCGGTCACGATGGCCAGCTGCTCGTCGAGCATCATCAAGGTGTAGTACAGGTTGGCCACACCACAGATGATGTTGGTTTTCACGGCCACCTGATAGTCCTTTGTGGCCAGCAGTTGCATCTGGGCCGAGCGCTTGGTCGAGAGCAGGTTGCCAAAGAGATCCACGTTCCATGTGGCCGCAATGGGCAGCTGATAGGTCTTCGACGCCGTGGAGCCGTCGGTCATCACCTTGCTGATGGTGCCCTGTGGTGCCACAGCCAGCGAAGGCAGGAACGCCAGCTTGGCCACGGTGAGTGCCGTTTCCATCATCTTCACGTTCAGGGCAGCGTTCCGCAGGTCTGTGTTGTTTTGCAGTGCTGTTTCGATGAGTCCCTGCAGCTGTGCGTCGGTGAACACCTCGCGCCAGGTCAGGTTGCCAAAGTTCTCGTCGCTGTTCACCTGCAGGGTGTCGCCATCGTTCACAATGTCGCGAAACAGTCCTTTGGTGTTCACCTCGTCGGGGCGCTCATACTTGCCGTAGAGACCGCAACTGGTGAGCAGCGTTGCAGCAATTAAAAAATTAAAATATTTAAAAATTAAATGCTTCATACTTTTCCGTTTTTTTAATTTTCTCCTTATTTAATTTTTTAATCATTTCTGTAGTTCATAGTCCACCGGGCGTTTGGCATACTGCTGCAGCTCGGTAGTCACGTCGGGATTCTCTTCGTCGCCTTCAAACTTCATCGGGCTGATGCGCTCCTGCAGGCTCTGGAAAATGACAAACAGTCCAGGCACCACAATAATCTGGAACAGCGTGCCCAGCAGCATGCCGCCCACGGCGGCAGCACCCAGTGTCTGGTTGCCGTTCTTGCCCACACCGCTGGCAAACATCATTGGCAGCAGACCGATGATCATGGCCAGCGATGTCATCAAAATAGGACGCAGACGAGCCGATGCACCCAGCACGGCAGCCCACGAAATGGCCATGCCCGTGCGGCGGCGTTCCAGTGCAAACTCTACGATCAGGATGGCGTTCTTGGCCAGCAGGCCAATCAGCATGATGAGCGAAATCTGCATGTATATGTCGTTGGCGTGGCCAAACAGGGCCGTGAAGCCGAAGCAGCCAGCCAGACCGAACGGCACCGACAGCACCACGGCCAGCGGCAGGATGTAGGATTCGTACTGAGCCGACAGAATGAGATAGATGAAGATGAAGCACAGCAGGAAGATGATGCCCGTGGTGTTCGATGCCTTGGCCTCCTCACGCGTCAGACCCTGATAGTCGTAGGAGTAGCCCGTGGGCAGCACGTTGGCAGCCACCTCCTGAGCAGCCTTGATGGCTTCACCCGTGGAGTAGCCGTCGGCCACCGTACCCGTGATATTAATAGAGGTGAACAGGTTGAAGCGGTTGATGTTCGACGGGCCATAGACGCGCTCCATGCGGCAGAACTCCTCAACGGGCGACATGCCCTTCGGCGTGCGCACGTAGATGCTCTTCAGGCTCTCGGGCGTCATGCGGCTTTCGGGCGTGCCCTGCACCATCACGCGGTAGAGCTTGCCGTAGGCATTGAAGTTCGAGGCATAAAGACCGCCGTAGTAGCCCTGCAGCGTGCTCAGCACCGTAGAAGGCGAAATGCCGCTCTGCTTACACTTGGCCACGTCTACATGAATCATGTACTGCGGGTAGTTGGGGTTATAGGAGGTCATGGTCATCTGGAACTCCGGACGCTTGTTCAGTTCGGTCAGGTATTCCTGCACAATGCCGAAGAACTTGTTCAGGTCGCCGCCCGTGCGGTCCTGCATCACCATCGACACGCCGCTGTTGGCCGAGAAGCCGGGAATCATTGGCGGCGAGAAGGCCAGGATTTTTGCATCCTTGATGTGGGCCGTCTTGATGAAGATCTGTGCCACCACCATCTGAGCATCGAGCGGGTTGATGAAGAAGCGGTAGATGCCGTCGCCTTCCCACAGTCCCGAAAGCTTCCACCAGAAGCCTTTCTGGCGCTCCGAGAAGGGCTTCAGCTTGATGATGAACGTGGCCTGGTCCGAACCGGCACCGGCTATGAAGTTGTAGCCCTGAATCTGCTCACGGCTCTGGATGGCAGGGTCGGCAGCCAGAATCTTGTCCACCTCGTCAATGACCTGGCGCGTGCGTGCCACAGATGTTGCCGGCGGCATGCTGATGGTGCAGAACACCGTGCCGGTGTCTTCATCGGGCACCAGACCCGTCTTTGTTCCGGCAAAGGCACCCACCAGCACCACAATGGCTATGACGACCGTCGTTATCACCGCAATGGGCTTGCGCACCAGTTTCTCCACGTTGCCCTTATACTTGGCCAGTATTTTGTCGTAGGCCGTGTTGAAGGCCGCATGGAAGCGGTCGATGCGCGACATCTTCACTTCGTGGCCCTCCTTGTCGTGGGGCTTCAGGAAGATGGCACACAGGGCGGGCGACAGCGTCAGGGCGTTCAGTGCCGAGATGAAGATAGACACGGCCATCGTCACACCAAACTCGCGGTAGAACGTGCCGCTGGTGCCGCCGATGAACGACACGGGGATGAACACCGATGCCATCACGAGCGTGATGGAAATGATGGCGCCCGAAATCTCGTTCATGGCGTCGATCGAAGCCGTGAGTGACGACTTGTAGCCCTGGTCCAGCTTGGCGTGTACGGCCTCGACCACCACGATGGCATCGTCCACCACGATGGCGATGGCCAGCAGCAAGGCCGACAGCGTGAGCAGGTTGATGGAGAAGCCAAAGACGCTCAGGAAGAAGAACGTACCAATGAGCGACACCGGCACGGCAATGAGCGGGATGAGCGTTGAGCGCCAGTCCTGCAGGAACACATAGATCACGATGAACACCAGGAAGAGGGTGAACAGCAGGGTGAACACCACTTCCTCGATCGAGGCATAAAGGAACTCGGTCACGTCGTAGTTTATCTTGTAGAACATGCCCGGTGGGAACAGCTTGGCCTGCTCTTCCAGTTCGGCCTTCACCTGCTTGGCAATCTCGTTGGCGTTGGAGCCCGCAATCTGCTGCACCATGCCCATCACCGACGGGATGTTGTTGTTCTTCATCGACACGGTGTACTGCTGTCCGCCCAGTTCAATCTTGGCCACGTCCTTCAGTTTCAGTGTCTGTCCGTTGGCATCGCTCGAAATGACGATGTTGCCAAACTCCTCGGGGGTCTTGAATCGGCCCGTGTAGCGCATGGCATATTCATAGGCCACGTCGCTCTCCTGTCCGAAGTTGCCCGGTGCGGCCTCAATGTTCTGTTCGGCCAGCAGTCCGCTGATGTCGCTTGGCATCAGGTTGTACTGCTTCATCACGTCGGGCTTCAGCCAGATGCGCATGGAGTAGGTCTTCAGACCGGGGCTCTGCACGTCGCCCACGCCCTGAATACGCTTCACGGCCGGAATGATGTTGATGTTGTTATAGTTGGTCAGGAACTCGTCGTCGTAGCGGCCGTCGCTGGTCAGGGTGAACATCAGCACCTGCGAGGTCTGGCGCTTCATCACCGTGACGCCGATGCGCGTCACTTCGGCCGGCAGCAGTGCCTGGGCCTGGCTCACGCGGTTCTGCACGTTCACGGCACACATGTCGGCGTTCATGCCCTGGCGGAACAGAATGCTCATCTGGGCCGAACCGGAAGAGGCCGTTGATGTGATGTAGTCCATGCCTTCCACACCGTTGATGCTCTCTTCGAGCGGAGTGATCACAGAGTTTTTCACCGTCTCGGCATCGGCACCGGGATAGCTGGTGTAGACCACCACCGTGGGCGGTGCAATATCGGGGTACTGCTCAATGGGCAGCGACACCAACCCGATGAAACCCAGCAGGACGATGAGGATGGAGATCACCGTCGACAGTACCGGGCGTTTGATAAAGTTTGTAAATGTCATATTTTCTTTGGAGTTGTGGAATTGATGAGTTGGGGAGTTGTTACTTCATCGCGTTCACGATGTCGCCGGCGCTCATGGCCTTGGCCTGCTCGTCAATCTTCTGCTGGTAGCGTTCGGGGGTGATGGGCACAATTTCCATCTGGTCGCTCAGCTTGGTGATGCCGTTGGTCACGTATTTGTCGCCCACTTTCAGGCCGCTGGTCACCACGTAGGTGTTGCCGTCGTTCTGCGGATCGACGGTGATTTCGGTGTACTGCACCTTGTTGTCCTTGCCCAGGGTGTAGACAAACTTCTTGTTCTGCACCTCGGTGACGCACGACTGCGGAATGACGATGGCCGCATTGTTGTCGCGCGGAATGATGATGTTGCCGCTGCCACCGCTCTTCAGCAGGCGGTTGGGGTTGGCAAAGAGGGCGATGAGCTGCACGGTGCCGGTCGAGGCGTCGATCACGCCGCTCATCTTCGTCACCTTGCCTTCCTGCTCATAGATGGTGCCGTCGGCCAGCTGCAGCTTCACCGAGGGCATCTCGTTCAGTCCGTTGCCCGTCTTCGACATGTCGAGTGCCACCTTCTCGTTCACCGAGAAATACACCTCCATGGCCGAGTTGTTGCTCACGGTGGTCAGTACGTTCTGTGCACCCACCAGTGCACCCACCTTGAAGGGCAGCGTGCCCACCACGCCCGTGGCAGGGCTCTTCACGAAGCAGAAGCTCAGTGCCTCCTTGGCGCTGGCCAGTGCTGCCTCGGCCTGTGCCAGTCCGGCCTTGGCCTGCTCGTAGGTGTTCTCCGAGGTCTGCAGCTCGTAGTCGCCAATCACCTTGTTTTCATACAGCTGCTTCGAGTTTTCGAAGGTCAGCTTGGCCGTGTTCAGCTGTGTTCTGGCCGTGTTCACGGCTGCCTGTGACTGGCGCACCTGTGCCTGATAGGTGGCGTTGTCAATCTCGAAGAGCGTCTGTCCGGCGCTCACGTTCTGACCCTCGCGCACGTGAATCTTTGTCAGGAATCCACCCACTTTGGGGCTGATCTGCACGTCCTGCACGCCCTTGATGGTGGCAGGGTAGCTGGTCTGCATGGCAGCACTCGAAGTGCCAACCTCTACCACGGGATACTCGTTGTCGCCGAAGGTGGGGCGGCCGCCGCCACCACCGCACGAAGCGAGCAGCAGGGCTGAGGCTGCAACCAATAGAATTTTGTTCTGTTTCATACCTTAAACTTTATACTTAAATTTATTTATAAATTTCTTTGCGCGAAAAAACTTTTCATACCTAATTTAGTTTTCGGCGTGCAAAGTTACAAAAAAAGCATGAATATAGATGTTTCGGCGTTGTTTTTTTACAGATTATTAGCAGTCTTCTTGATGCAAGACATTCCATATTTTTTTTCAAGAGTGCCCCTGTTGTTTCGATAAAACGGACAAATTTTTTTTGCGAAACAGAGCGTGAAACGTCGCTGTCTGCCATGTTCCACGCCTGCCAGCGTGTTGCTGCCCCCTCGACTGTGGCGCAACGGGGGCCCCGTTGTGGCGCTGTTGCAGTCCTGTTGTGCTGCAACGGAGCACCCGTTGGCATGCAATGGGGCCCCCGTTGTCGGCTCATTGGGCCCCCGTTGCAGTGCAACAACGGCCCCGTTGCAAGGCGATGAAACTGCTGTTTTTGCAAACGGTTGATACACAGTGGGTTGTGAAAGGTCGCCAAAACTCGCTCATTTCAGCCCAAAGGCATTGTTGCTCTATTTTTTTCAAATCTCAGTGAAGTTTGTGTCATGTTTCTTCAACAGTTGCCGGCATCACCAGTGTCATTGCCATGCAGATGCAAACGTTTGCATCCCCTGTGCTCTCAAAAATCGCACTGGCGTGCTGCACGGTACAGGGAAATGTCGTAACTTAGCCCCCGAAAACGACCAATAACGATGAAAAAGATGCAAAGAATTTATTCAACATTGCTTTCCTTGCTGCTGCCCCTGCTGCTCATGGCACAGGGCTGGCCAGCCGGTTATGGCGGCGTGATGCTGCAGGGATTCTACTGGGACTCCTACGACGATACCCACTGGACGGTGCTGCAAGGCCAGGCCGACGAGCTGAGCCAGTCGTTCGACCTGATCTGGGTGCCGCAGAGCGCCAACTGCGGCGGCACGTCGATGGGCTACGACGACCTGTACTGGTTCTCAAACTACAACAGTTCGTTTGGCAACGAGCAGCAACTGCGCAGCATGATTGCCGCTTTCAAGGCCAAGGGGCTGAAGACCATTGCCGATGTGGTGGTGAACCACCGTCGCAACGTGTCGAACTGGGTGGATTTTCCGCGTGAGACGTATAAGGGCGTGACCTACGAAATGACGTCGACCGACATCTGCGCCAACGACGACGGGGGCAAGACCAAGGCATGGGCCACGCAGAACGGCTACCAGCTGAGCGACAACAACGACACGGGCGATGGCTGGGACGGCATGCGCGACTTGGACCACAAGAGCCAGAACGTGCAAACCACGGTGAAAGCCTATCTCGACTTCCTGAAAAACGACCTGGGCTATGCGGGCTTTCGCTACGACATGGTGAAGGGCTACTCGGCCCAGTTCACGGCGCTCTACAACCAGTCGGCCCAGCCCGAGTTCTCCGTGGGCGAATACTGGGATGGCAATGTAGCCACGGTGAAGAACTGGCTGAACGGCACCAAGGCCGACGGGGCCGTGCAGAGTGCTGCCTTCGACTTTCCCTTCCGCTACACCGTGCGCGATGCCGTGGCTGGCAACTGGAAGCTGCTGGCCAACGCCTCGCTCGTCAGTGATGCGGCCTACAGGCGCTATGCCGTGACGTTCATCGAGAACCACGACACCGAGATGCGCTCCAACGGCGAGGTGCAAGACCCCATCCGGCGCGACACGCTGGCCGGCAACGCCTTCATGCTGGCCATGCCGGGCACCCCCTGCGTGTTTCTGAAGCACTGGCAGGCTTACCCCACGGAGCTGAAGTCGATGATTCAGGCCCGAAAGACGGCTGGCATCACCAACACCAGCGCGTTTTCGAATGCTTTCAGCAGCGAGGCTTGCTTTGCCAATGTGGTCGACGACCGCCTGCTCGTGGCGGTGGGCATCACGAGTGCCTTTGCGCCCGATGCCAGCCAGTGGGTCAAGGTTCTTGCCGGCCACCACTATGCCTACTATTTCTCCAGGGCCATGAACATTCCCTGGGTCAGTCTTGCCTCCAGCACTTATGAGGGCGAGCAAACGGCCACGCTCACGGCCGTGACGCCACAGGCCGATGTCCAGCTGGCCTATTCGCTCAACGGGGGCCCCACCTACACGGTGCCGTCGGGTGCCCAGATTGCCATTCCCGTGGGCACAACCACCCTCTCGGTGGGCCTGGTCGTGGGGGGCAGCGTCGATCAGTCTACTGTGGTCACCCGCACCTATCATGTCAGGGAAAAGGCTGTGCAGCCGCAGACCGACATTCCTTCGTTCTGCACCGTGGCCGACGGCGAGCTGTGCGCTTTCTTCGAGGCTCCGTCCACCTGGACTGCCACCATCAGGTGCTGGGCTTGGGATGCAGCCAACTACACGGGGGGCACGTGGCCGGGCGTGGCCTGCCAGCTGCTGGGCACGGCCCAGAACGGCAACCGTGTGTGGAAGTGGACCTGGGATGGCAGCTACACGGCCAGCAATCCGGCTCAGCCCACGGGCATCATCTTCAGCAACGACGGCAAGCCGCAGACCAGCGACATGGCGTTCGAGAATGGTGGCTACTACAACCAGAACGGCTTGCAGGGCAAGGTGTCAACGGGCGTCCGTCCCGTCTGGGCACAGCCGTCGCGCTCCGATGCCGTCTACACGCTCAACGGGCGCCGGGCCGTGGGCCAGCAGCACCGGGGCATTTACATCATGAACCACAAGAAATACTGGGGGCGCACCCGTTGAATGGGACAACAAGTAACAGCATATAATAAAATGTAACGATTAAAACTGTCCCTATTTCACAATTACTTTCTTTCCGTTGCGGATGTAGATTCCGCGTTGGGGCCTGTCCACGCGCAGTCCTTGCAGGGTGTAGAAGCCGTTTGCTGCAGCCGGAACCCGGGGCAGCACCATGCCTGTTGGGGTCTGCTTGGGGCGGAACACCTGCAGTGTGCGGTAGATGCACAGTTGCTTGCGCCCTTGCAGTTGCAGCAGCAGTCCGGCCTCGCTGTCGTCGCAGGAAGTGATGCTAAGCAGCGAGTCGGCAGCCACGTAGGGCACTGCGGGGTCGGCACCCTTCAGCATCGACAGCAGGCACAGGTCGCCGGCCTGGGCCGTGGCGGCTATGCTGAAGTCGTTGGTGGCCATCATGCCGTATTGGGGACAGAAGAAATAGTTGTTGGAAAGGTCGCTGCTGAAGGTCATGCCTTCATACAGGTTGGTCAGTTCCTTGCCCGAGTCGGTGGCGCGGTGCCAGTAGCTGGTGGTGGTGCTGAAGCCGTTCATTGTGAATTTCGAGGTGAAGTTGCTCCAGCCGCACAGTGGAGCCACGTCGGCCGTGAAGTCTATGCAGCGTTGCTGGGCGTAGGCACCGTAGGCCCGCAGAAACACCTCGCTGGTGGTTCCGTCGGCAGCGGTGGCCTTCACCACGATGTAGTCGGTGGCCGTTCCGTTCACGGTGAGCAGTTGGTTGGCGGCGTCGAAGCTGCAGTTGCTGAAGGCATTGCCATCGGTGTCGGTCACGGTGAGTGCTGTGATGGGCTGCCCTGTGGGCGTGGTCAGACAGTAGGTGGGGAAGAAGTCGTCGCCCTGCTGGCTGAAGGTCTTCAGCTGGGCAGTCAGTTCTGTGGCCTGCAGGCGCAGGGGCACCAGTTTCACCGTGCTGTTCAGTCCCGACGGCACCAGCTCCCATTTCTCATAGGTGATGCCGCTCAGGCTGGTCTTGCCGCTCGCAATGTCCAGGATGTTCACGTCCTTGAAGTTGCGCCATTGCACGCCGTCGATGTCCATCTGTCGGATGCGGTTGGCTGGCAGGTTGGTCACCTCGATGCGCAGGGTGTTCTGCTGGCCCACCTTTCCGCTGATGTCAACCAGGAAGGGGGCGCTCCACACGGTGGCAATGCTGTCGCCGTTCAGGAACACACGGGCACTTTCGCGCACGTCGCCCAGGTCGAGCAGGAAGCCGCCGTTGGCCATCTGCAGCATCTTCTCGCTCACGCTGAAGGTGGTTTCGTAGACGCCCGTGCCCATGAAGGCGCTGCGCCCGTCGAGCTTCTCCCAGGTGTGGGGGCGGCGTCCCAGTGGCGTCACGCTGTTGTCGCCGCTCTCAGGGAACGACAGCTGCCACTCGCCGTCAAGATCGATGCCCGTCATGGCCGTGACGGGAGCCGGGGCTTGCAGGGCAAGGGGCGTGTCGTAGGTTTGGAGAATGACCGACTGGCCCGAACGGAGCGACACAAACACCTTTCCGTTCTCGGTGTGGGCTGCGCTGATGCGGCCCGTCATGGGGTCGAAGAAGGCGGCTCCCTGGAACGGAACAGCCAGCCCGACAAAGCCTTCGGCGTCGCTGGCTGAGAGGTTGGCGATAAAATAGTGGTGGCCGGTGGCGTTCTGGCGGCGAATGGTGCGCAGTCCCAACTGTGTGCGGATGGGTTCGCCCTGCAGCGCAAACGAGGCAATGCCGGCCGCTGTGTTGTCATAGACAATCTTGGCGCCCTGTGCTGCCAGTGCCTCTAAGTGGGCCTTCACGTCGGCAGGCAGATGGGTGCTCACCGGAACGAGCAGTCCGCCGTAGCGTGTGCCAGCCGCCGTTTGCAGCTTGCCATCGGTGAAAGTGGTGGCAAGCAGCTGCTGGTCGCTGATGAAGTCGCAGTCAAGTCCGGCCGCTTCGATGTTGTTCACGGCTGTCACCATCGACGGAATCTTCTGCGACAGCGTGTTGATGTCGAACAGTTGCAGGCGGTCTTTGTTGGCACCCGTGTTCAGGTGCATGGCATGCTGGAACGGAGCATAGACCAAAAGGTCGTTGTCGGGACTGCCCATTTGCAGGAAGCTCTGGCAGCGCGTGGCGTAGGTCATGAAGGCGGGGGCATCGCGCCAGATGCTGTTGGTGGGGCTCATGTCGATGGAAGCATAGAACTTCCAGCCCGGCCAGGCGGCTTCGCGGGGCGAGTAGGTGGTGCCGTGGAAGAAAATGTGGTTCACGCCGGCAATGAACATCAGGTCCAGGTCGGGCTTCATCTGCGACAATGACACGCGGAAGTGTTCGGCCAGCCAGGTGAACGTTTCGCTGCTGGTGAGTGGCTTGCCCATGACGTGGGCGGCGCTCGAGGCATACTTCAGCGTGGCCAGGTCGCTCAGGTTGGGGCTGGTGAAGCCGCCATCGGTGCGAAGACCGCGAATCTTGAAGTCGGTAATGCCGAAACTCTCGATTTCGGGAATGTCCACGGCACCGTAGAAGTCGAGCAGATTGCCGGGCGAACCATGGCCCTGGTTGCGCACGGTGGCCCCGTGGCTGTGGGCCCAGGCTGCCCACTGGCGGGTGAAGTTGTTCAGAAGCATGTCGGAGAGCGTCTGGCGGTAGTCGGCCAGCACCTGGTTGTCGTCGTCTTTGCTGTAGCCCAGGAGCTGGTCCATGTGGTCTTCCAGCTTGTAGCCACGGTATTTCAGGAACTCGCCGAACATGTTGGGGGTCCAGTCGGCGCCATACACCTCATAGGAATCGTTGAAGAACGTGTGGGGCCAGCGCGAACCGTAGCGCTCAAACTGGGTGTCGAAGAAGTTCAGGTAGTTCTTCACCGCCTCGGCGTTGTAGTGATCGAGCACGTAGCCTTCGCCACCGGGGGCGGCACGCTTCACCTGTTGCAGCGTGTGGCCATTGTAGATGGCCAGCAGGCGCCATTGTCCGGCGGGCGCAGTCCAGCTCAGCGTGTTGCCGTCGACGTGGGAGGTGACGTCGGCCACCTCTCTTCCTTCACCGTCCTGGCGGTAGGCCATCACCTTGTTCAGCGTGGCATTGCCCTCCGGGCTGGCCACGTTGAAGGTCAGCGGGGTGGTGCCGTCGGCGGTGAGCACGTCGGTCTTGGTCACCAGCTTGCCTGCTGCCTCGGCCATCTTCACGCGCGGACCGCCAAAAGGCCAGCCCGTGCCACCGTTCATGTCGATGTCGACACCGTGGCTGTCGCCTGCGTCCTGACAGGTCTTCAGTGCTTGCATCCATTTTTCCGTGAGGTAGGTCAGCTCGTTTTTCTCGTTTCCCTTCACGCCGTAGATGGGCGTTATCTCCAAAGTTCCAATGCCAGTGCGGGCATATTCGGCAATGTTCCACTGCAGGTTGGCTTCGTCTACGGCCGAACCCATCCACCACCAGCGCGAGCCGGGCTTCATTTCCTTGGTTACTGTGGGCCACTGGGGTTGCGTTTGGGCTGCACTGCCAATGGTAATGACCATGAGAAGTGCAAAAAGTAGTAGTTTCTTCATGTTTTGTTGTTTTAGTATGCTGAGGGCAAAGGTACGTATTTAATCTGAAAGATGCAAACGTTTGCATAAAAACTATGCTGCTTATGTGGAAAAAATGAAGTGGTTTCAGACAAAAAATTTGTAATTTTGAACCAAAATAACACATGATATTGACTATGAAATTACTATTTAACCTGGATTATCAAACTGCTTTCGGCGAACAGTTGGTGCTGAATCTGCTGGGAGAAAACGGCTCCGTGGAGCGTTTTGGCATGGACACTCATGACGGCTGCCACTGGTTTGTGGAGTTGTCGAGAACGGCCAAGGCTGGCACTTATGTGGATTATTATTACAGTTTGAACCGTGGTGAGAACGTGTTGCGCCAGGAATGGCTCGTGCAGGGACACCGTCTGGAGTTTGCTGCCGTGAGAGGTGCAAAGTACACGATGTATGACCATTGGATTGATGTGCCGGAGGATTCTTATTTGTACAGCTCGGCCTTCACTCATTGCCTGGCTGCCAGGGAGCGACAACTGAGCACAAAGACCGAGTTTCAGCGCACGGTCAGGGTCAAGGTGCGCGCTCCCCAGTTGCGCAACAATGAGCACCTGGCGCTGGTGGGAGCAGCCGAATACCTGGGAGCATGGGACACAAGGCGGGCTTTGCCCATGACGGAGCATGAGTATCATGAGTGGGTTGTCAGTCTTGATGCCGACCGTTTGCCCGGTGCCTTTGAGTTCAAGTTTGTTATTCTGGGCGGTGATGACGTTGTCTGGGAACAGTCTTCCAACCGTTTCCTGGACCTGCCGGAACTGGCAAAGGACGAGGTGGTGGTCTACGAGCTGCCTCAGGCTTTCTTCCCGGTGTACCCGTGGAAGGCGGCCGGCACGGTCATTCCGGTGTTCTCGCTGCGCAGTGAGGGCAGTTTCGGCGTGGGCGACTTTGGCGACTTGAAACTGATGATTGACTGGTGTGCCAAGACCAAGCAGCGTGTGCTGCAGATACTGCCCATCAACGACACCAACATAACCCATACGTGGCAGGACTCCTATCCTTATAATTCTATCAGCATCTACGCCCTTCACCCCCAATACACCGATTTGCGGCAACTGCCTGTGCTGAAGGATGAGGCCAAGCGGCAGCAGTTCGAGACCCTGCGTCAGGAACTGAACGCACTGCCTCAGATTGACTATGAGCGCATGTTCAGTGCCAAGATGGACTATCTGCGCGAGTCGTTTGCACAGGAATGGGGCGCCACGAAGCGCAAGAAAGCTTATAAGGAGTTCTTTGAGGCGAACCGTGAGTGGCTGGAGCCTTATGCACGTTTCTGCTATTACCGCGACCTTTACGGCACGGCCACCTTCTCTCAGTGGCCTGCACAGTTGGCAACGCCCGACCAGAAAGAGCTGGACTTCTGGTGTTTTGTGCAATATCATCTGGACCAACAGATGCGTGCTGCACATGAACATGCACGCAAGCAGCGCGTGGTCCTGAAGGGCGACATTCCCATTGGCATCTCACGCGACGGCGTTGAGGCTTGGGTGGAGCCCAAATACTTCAACCTGAACGGTCAGGCTGGAGCACCGCCCGATGCTTTTGCTGAGGATGGACAGAACTGGGGATTCCCCACCTACAACTGGGATGCCATGCTGGCCGACGGCTGTTCGTGGTGGGTGAGACGCTTCCGCAAGATGGCGGAGTATTTCGATGCTTATCGAATTGACCATGTGCTGGGTTTCTTCCGCATCTGGGAAATACCTGTTCCGCATAAGAGCGGCCTCTTTGGTCAGTTCCAGCCGTCGCTGCCCATGAGCCCCGAAGAGGTGCAGCGATGGGGCATTCCGTTCAGGGAGGAGTTCTTCCTGCCCGATCACAAGCAGGAAGGCATGTGGCATCCGCGCATCAATGCCACCCGAATGGAGGCTTTCAAACAGCTGTCCGGCGAAGAGCAGAGCCGCTTCTGGGACCTCTATAACGATTATTTCTATCGCCGGAACAACCAGTTCTGGTATGAGGAAGCCATGAAAAAGCTGCCCCGACTGACGCAAGCCACACGCATGCTGGTATGCGCTGAGGACTTAGGCATGGTGCCCGATTGCGTGCCTTGGGTCATGAACGAGCTGCGCATCTTGTCGCTCGAGATTCAGTCCATGCCAAAGGAACCGGGCCTTCGCTTCGGAAAACTGTCGCACAACCCCTACCGTTCGGTCTGCACCATCTCCACTCACGACATGGCTACGCTGCGCCAGTGGTGGGATGAGGACGAAGAACGAACCCAGGACTATTTCAACCGCATGCTTCGCCGGGGTGGAACAGCACCCCATCCGCTGCCAGGATGGCTGGCCAAGGACATTGTGTCGCGCCATCTCACGTCGCCGTCGATGCTTTGTCTGCTGTCGCTTCAGGACTGGTTGTCGGTCGACGAGAAGCTGCGTCTGCCCGATCCGAATGGCGAACGCATCAATATTCCGGCCAATCCCCGCCATTACTGGCGCTATCGCATGCACCTTTCCATTGAACAACTGCTGCAGGCCGATGACTTTAATCAAGGAATCGTGGAACTGATCACAAACAGTGGACGCAAGTAACAACTCTTCCGTAGAACTAATCACAGTATAAGTGGACGCAAGTAACAACTCTTCCAGCCGCATGAACATCTGGGGGCTGCTACGAAACTTAATGCCTTTTGTGCTGCCCTACAGGTGGCTTGTGGTCATCACGCTGGTGCTAACGCTGGTGGGTTCGCTCATGGCGCAGGTCAACGCTGTGGTGCTCGACCGTGCCGTGGATGCCATCAACGCGCTAGTTCAGACGCCGGGAGGCTTCTCCTGGACCAGTGCGGCGCGCATCCTGACGGTCATCAGCGCCATCTTGCTGGGCAAGGAGGTGCTGGGGGCGGTGGTGACGTTCTTCCAACGCTACTTTGGTGAGCGCATGCGGATTCTGGTGAGCCGTGACCTTTCGCTGCGAGTGGTTGAGCGCATGCTGTCGTTTCGCATGGCTTTCTTTTCGCAGGAGGGCAACGAAACGGGCAAGCTGCAGTCGCGTATCGACCGTGGCATCATGAGTCTGAGCAACACGGTGAACAATTTCTTCATCGAGATTCTGCCGCTTTTCACCAGTGCCGTGCTGGCATTGGGACTGATGTTCATGGCCAATGTCTACGTGGGACTGGTGGCTTTGTGCATCATACCCGTCTATTTCTGGGTCACTTACGTGCAAGCAAGCAGGATGAAAGGCGGCCGTCGTCGCATTTTTGGCGGCCATCAGGCTGTGAGTCAGGGAATCTTGAACATCATCGAGAGCATCACGGTGGTGAAATCGTTCAACCGTGAGCAGATAGAAGCCGACCGACAGGCCGCTTTGCAGCGCTCCATGACCGACCTGCAGCTGGGCACTCGCAAGCAAAGCTACTTCTTCAACGGTCTGAAAAGTTTCCTGGAACAAATAGGAACGGTGCTCATTATCATTCTCACGGCCTATCTTGTGCTGATTGACTACCCCGGCATGTCGATTGGAAAGATCATGTATCACGTCATGTTGTTTGCCAATGTGAGCGCACCGATACGCCAGTTGCACCGCATCTACGACGACATGAACGACGCGCTTATCTACGCTGAGGGCTTCTTCGGCATCCTGCAGGCCGACGATGAGGTGGAAACGGCGGGACAATACAAGCCCAAGGAGGTGAAAGGCGACTTCGTGCTGAAGAATGTTGACTTTACTTATCCCAACGGAACCAAGGCCCTCCACGACGTTTCGATGCACATAGAGCCGGGCAAGATCACGGCTTTGGTGGGGCTGAGTGGTGCTGGCAAGAGCACGGTGGTGAACCTGCTCGATAAGTTCTACCAGCCAGACGCGGGCTCAATCTGTCTCGACGGGATGGAACTGAGCAACTGGGACACACGGTGGTTGCGCGACCATGTGGGGCTGGTGCTGCAGAAAAACCATATTTTTGACGGCTCCATCGAGGAGAATATCAAGTATGGCAACCCGCAGGCCACCCACGACGATGTGGTGCGTGCAGCCCGCCAAGCCTACATCTACGACCAGATCATGCAGCTGCCTGCGGGCTTCGACACCCATGCCTTGCAGCTCAGTGGCGGTCAGCAGCAGCGCGTGGCCATTGCACGCATGTTTCTGAAGAATCCTCCCATCATCTTTCTCGACGAGCCAACGGCCAGTCTCGATGCCATTGCCACCGAGCAAATCAAGGCCAGCATCGATGCCATCAAGCAGGGACGCACGGTCATTATCATTTCGCACAACATTGGCCAGATTATCGATGCCGACCAGATCTACGTGCTGGAGCAGGGCAGGGTGGTGCAGAGCGGAGTTCCCAGCGAAGTCTACAGGCAGGGCGGACTCTATAAAGACATTTTCGATGCCAGTGCGCGCAGCATGAACGTAGACAAGATTGCCAACGCAATTACCAATCATTCCTGAATTTTTTTTTGATGATATGAAACGCAGATTTTATTTAGCAAGCCTGCTGTTCCTGCCTCTTCTGGCTTTGGCCGGCACGGTGAAGTCGCCCAACGGGCAAATCGTATTGGACTTTTCGGTCGACGGTCAGGGCCGACCCACGTATGAAATGACCTATAAAGGCCGTGCTGTAGTGGCTCCGTCGCACTTGGGACTGGAGCTGGCCCGCGACAAGCATGCCTCGAAGAAGTTTGAAGAGACCGACCTGCTGGCAGGCTTCCAGATAAAAGACGAGCAGCAGTCCACGTTCGACGAGACCTGGGAGCCCGTCTGGGGCGAGACAAAGATCATCCGCAACCACTACAACGAGCTGGCCGCTGTGCTGTGGCAGCCACGCGAAGCGCGCGAAATCGTGATTCGTTTCCGCGTCTACGACGATGGCATTGGCTTTCGCTACGAGTTTCCCCAGCAGCAGAACCTGAACTACTTTATTATAAAAGAGGAGAAAACGCAGTTTGCCATGACGGGCGACCACACAGCCTGGTGGCTCCCTGGCGACTACGACACGCAGGAGCAGAAGACGCAGGAAACGCGCCTGTCTGAGATTCGCGGTCGTTTCCATGATGCCGTGAACTGGGACAATTCTTCCGTGGCAGTATTCTCCGAAACAGGCGTGCAGACAGCCCTTCAGATGAAGTCGCAGGACGGGCTCTACATCAACATTCATGAGGCAGCCTGTCTCGACTATGCCACCATGCACCTCGACCTGAACGACACGACCATGACCTTCACCTCGCATCTCACGCCCGATGCCACTGGCTTGAAGGGATGCATGCAGACCCCCTGCACCAGTCCCTGGCGCACGGTGATGGTGAGCGACGACGCCCGCGACATGCTCTCATCGAACCTGATTCTGAACCTGAACGAGCCCTGCAAGCTGGACGACACCTCCTGGATTCATCCCACCAAGTATTGTGGTGTGTGGTGGGAAATGATTGTGGGCAAGAGCAACTGGCACTACACCGACGACTATCCCTCGGTGAAGCTCGATCAGATTGACTGGCAGCAGGTGAAGCCTCACGGCCGCCATGCCGCCAACAACGAGAAGGTGCGCCGCTACATTGACTTTGCAGCCGACAACGGGCTCAACGAAGTGCTGGTAGAAGGCTGGAATGTGGGTTGGGAAGACTGGGCCAACATGTGGAAGCGCGACGTCTTCGATTTCGTTACGCCCTATCCCGACTTCGACCTCAAGGCCCTGAACGACTATGCCCACCAGCGTGGCGTGAAGCTGCTGATGCATCATGAAACCAGCAGCAGCACGCAGAACTACGAGCGCCATCTTGAAGACGCACTGAACCTGATGAACCGCTATGGCTATGATGCCGTGAAGACAGGCTACGTGGGCGACATCATTCCCCGTGGTGACCACCATTTCTCCCAGTCCATGAACAACCACTATCTCTACGTTGTTCAGCAGGCAGCCCGTCATCATGTCATGGTGAACAGCCACGAGGCCACGCGTCCCACAGGCTTGTGCCGCACCTATCCCAACCTGGTGGGCGGCGAGAGCGCGCGCGGCACCGAGTATGAAGCCTTTGGCGGCAACAATCCCGACCACACCTGCATTCTTCCCTTCACCCGTCTGCAGGGCGGCCCCATGGACTACACCCCCGGCATCTTTGTCACACGGCTGAGCGAGTGGAGCGACAACACCTCCTGGGCCCGACTCACGCTCTGCGGTTCGCTGGCCCTTTACCTCACGATGTACAGTCCGCTTCAGATGGCGGCCGACCTGCCAGAGCACTACGCCCGCTTCATGGACGCCTTCCAGTTCATCAAGGACGTGGCCTGTGACTGGGACGACTCGCGCTACTTAGAGGCCGAGCCCGGCGACTATATCACCGTGGCCCGCAAGGCCAAGGGCACCGACAACTGGTTCGTGGGCGGCAAGTGCGACGAGCAAGGCCACAAGGCCGTGGTGCGTCTCGACTTCCTTGACAAGGGCCGCAAATATGACTGCACCATCTATCAGGACGGCAAGGATGCCCACTACGAAACGAATCCGCAGTCTTATGTAATCACAAAAAAAGTGGTCAAGCAGGGCGATGTGCTCCGCTTGACCGAGGCTCCTGGCGGCGGCTTTGCCGTCTCGCTCATGGCGCGCTGACGCAGTAGTCTTTTTATTGAGCGTCTCTCTTTCTGATTTCCACGCGGCGAATCTTGCCGCTGATGGTCTTGGGCAGCTCGTCTACAAACTCGATGATTCGAGGATACTTGTAGGGAGCTGTCTCTTTTTTCACGTGCTGCTGCAGTTCCTTCACCAGCTCGTCGCCAGCCTTCGACTTCCACTCCTTGCCCAGCACCACGGTGGCCTTCACCACCATGCCTCGAATGTCGTCGGGCACGCCCGTGATGGCACACTCCACCACGGCCGGGTGGGTCATCAGTGCACTCTCCACCTCGAAGGGGCCGATGCGGTAGCCGCTCGATTTGATCACGTCGTCAATGCGGCCCTCGAACCAGTAGTATCCGTCTTCGTCGCGCCAGGCCATGTCGCCCGTGTGGTACAGTCCGTCGTGCCAGGCTTCGTGCGTCTTCTCTTCGTCGCGGTAGTATTCTTTGAAAAGTCCGATGGGTGTGCTCTTCTCGTCGACCCTGATCACGATTTCGCCCTTCTCGCCGTCTTCGCAGGGTGTGCCGTCGGGCTTCACCAGTTCAATGCAGTACTGAGCGTTGGGCATGCCCATGCTGCCCGGCTTGGGCTTCATCCACGGGAAGGTGCCCAGCGTCATGGTGGTCTCGGTCTGTCCGAATCCTTCCATCATGCTGATGCCCGTTTTCTCCTTGAACTTGTCGAAGACAGCCGGGTTCAGCGCCTCGCCCGCCGTGGTGCAGTATTCCAGTGCCGAGAGGTCGTATTTCGACAGGTCTTCGCGAATCATGAATCGGTAGATGGTGGGCGGTGCGCAGAACGAAGTGACGCGATATTTCTCCATCTGGCGCAGCAGCGTGTCGGCATTGAACTTCTCGTGGTCGAAGACAAACACCGTGGCACCGGCAAACCACTGTCCGTAGAACTTGCCCCACACGGCCTTGCCCCAGCCCGTGTCGGCCACGGTGAGGTGCAGCGAGCCCTGGTGCAGGTTGTGCCAGAACACGCCCGTGGTCAGGTGGCCCAGTGCGTAGAGGAAGCTGTGTGCCACCATCTTCGGTTCGCCGCTGGTGCCGCTGGTGAAGTACATCAGCATGGTGTCGTCGTTGTCGTTGACGACAGCGGGCTTTGCAAAAGGCGCAACCTTCTTCCACTCGGTCTGCCAGTCGTGGAAGCCGTCGGGAATGTGCTTGCCGTGGTCGGCAATGGCAATGTATTGCTGCACGGTGGGGCTCTCGTCTCTTGCCTGCTGTATTTGGCTCACCACGTAGTCGTCGTCCACGCAGATGATGGCCTTCACGCTTGCGCGCGTGTTCCTGTAAACAATGTCGTGCTTCGTGAGCATGTGGGTGGCCGGAATGACCACGGCCCCCAGCTTGTGCAGGGCCAGCATGCACAGCCACCACTCGTAGCGTCGCTTCAGGATGAGCATCACAGGGTCGCCCTTGCCAATGCCCAGCGACTGCAGATAGGCCGCAGCCTGGTCGCTCTGCTCCTTGAGCTGTGCAAACGTGGCGCGTATCTCCTCGCCCTGGTCGTTGGTCCACAGCAGAGCCAGCCCGTCGGGCCACACCCTGGCCCACTCGTCCATCACGTCGTAGGCAAAGTTGAAGTGCTCGGGAATGATGAACTCCAGGTTCTTGTTGTAATCCTCAACAGAGGTGAAGTGCGTCTGTTTTAAAAATCTTTCTACCATTTTTTCTTGTTTCGATGTGATGATGTGACGTGATTTCGTTATAACGTTATTCCGTTATTTCGTGATAACGTAATTCCGTGATAACGTAATTTCGTGATTTCGTGATTCCGTGATTCCGTAATTCCGTGATTCCGTTATTCCGTTATTCCGTGATTTCGTGATTCCGTGATTTCGTTAAATGAATTACTCCACGGTGAATGCCAGGAACCTCACGGGCTTGTCGCCCACGGCCAGCATGCCGTGTGGCTTGCTCGAGTCGAAGTAGATGCTGTCGCCCTCTTCCAGCACGATGGTCTTGCCCCCGATGTAGAGCTCCATCTTGCCCTCGAGCACCAGGTTGAACTCCTGTCCGGCGTGTGTGTTCTTATACACGGTGTGGGCGTTGGGCTTCGGCTCAACGGTCACGATGAACACGTCGGCCTTGTGGTTCACGAAGCCGCTCACCAGGCTCTGATACTTATATGCCTTGGTGCGCTCCACCGACATGCCCTGCCCCTTGCGCACCACGAAGTAGCTCTTCATGTGGGGTGCCTCGGCAAACATCAGCTCTTCGGCCGACACGCCATATTTGTGGGCAATCTTCATCAGGTTCGAGATGGTAATGTCTACCTCGCCCTGCTCAATTTTCTCATACTTCTCCTGATCGATGCCGATGGTCTCGGCCACCTCGCTTGCAGGAATGTCGAGCACATCGCGCAAGCCGCGCAGGCGTTCGCCTATTTGCTTCAGTTGGTCATCCATGTTGATATGTTATAAATAATTGGTTGATAGTTACGTCGTTTAATTTCGGGCGCAAATTTACAAAGAAAAATCGAAAGAGTGCAACGGAGCCCCCGTTTTTTCGAAAATCATTACAAAAAAAAATTGCAAAATAGAATCGCTGCAGGCCCGTTTTTTCGACGTCGGGGTGCCTTTCAGGGGGTGTGGTCGGGCGTTCGGCATGCAACAGGTGCCCCGTTGCGATGCTGTTTGGGCTGTTTTGCATGTCAATGGGGCCCTGGTTGCGGCGCAATGGGGGCCCCGTTGTGCAGCAACAGAGGCCCCGTTGCAGACAAATCCCACTGTTGCGGAACGCAACAAGCAGTGGTACAGTGAGTTACGAAAGTAGTCAAAACTGCGAAATTTGGAGCGAGGGAGGTGCTTGCTTGTCAGAAATCGATTCTCGCGCCGATTCGCTTACAAGATAATTCATCAAAAAATAGGGGTGGTTCGTCATTTTTTGTGAATTTGAAATCATGAAATGTGAATATGAACTGCCGGTTGACGGGAAATGAATTATATTTGCACATAAAAACCAAATCAACCAATAATTATGGAGTATCAACACAATTGCAAACGCCATCTCAGGGCGTTGTTTCTCCTTTTAGGACTTGCCTGCCTGTTGCCAGCCATGGCCGAGCAGGTGATTGTGGCCGATGCCAATGGCAACAAGCTGACCTATACCTACACTGAGGCCAGCGGACCCGCCACGTTCACGGCTGTCAATGCCTATGCCGACGATGCCGGCAAGGCCGGTCGCATCATCATAGCCGACCGCGTGACCGATGCCAACGGGCAGAGCCACGACGTGAAATATATCGGTGGTTCTGTGGGCAACCGCAGCAAGCTGGTGAGCATCACGTTCGGAAAGAACATCGTGTCCACTGGCGGAGCCGACGGCATGAGCAACAGCGCGTTTTCGGACTGCGACCTCCTGGAGAGCGTCACGCTGAACGCCAGGTTCGAGACGCTGGGCCAGTACACCTTTGCCTACTGCGACAAGCTGGCCACCATCAACCTTGGTGCGGCCACCAGTCTGAAGAAGCTGCTCTATCGTGCCTTCTACTCCTGCAGAGCACTGCAGACTATCACCATCCCGGCAACGGTGCAGGAGGTGGGCGACGGTTTGCTGGACTATTGCGGCAACCTGCAGACGCTCACCTTCAATGCCGCCAACATTCCCAACAACCTGTGCTACGGCATGGGGCAACTCGCCACGGTAAACATTGGCGCGGGCGTGAAGAGCATTGGCCGCAGTGCCTTCCAAAACTGCGATGCCCTGACCACCATCAGCATTGCTTCCAGTGTCAGTGGGCTCGATATGGGCTATCATGCTTTCTACGATTGCGACAAGCTGCGCACCGTGAGCCTGCCCAAGGGTGTGCGCTCGTTGGGCGAGGGGGCTTTCAACGGCTGCGACTCGCTGCGCACGGTGACCATTGCCACGGGCAGTCAGCTCGACAGCATTGGCCGTTATGCCTTTGCCTACTGCGACAAGCTGCAGAGCATCAACCTCGAGGCTGCCACCAGCCTGAAGCATATCATGTATCGCGTGTTCTATTATTGCAGCGCATTGCAGGCCATCACCGTTCCCGCCTCGGTCCAGGAGTTTGGGCTGGAGTCGAACAGCAATGACATGCTGGGCTACTGTCTGGCGGTGAAGACCATCACCTGGCTGGCAGCCAGCGTGCCCAACAACCTCTACCGTTCCTACAACGACGGCAAGCTCACCACTATTAATATAGGTGCGGGCGTGAAGCGCATCGGCAACTATGCCTTTGCCAACAACTACCACCTGAAACAGCTGAACATCGATGCCGGCGTGAGTGGCCTCAGCATTGGCGAATATGCCTTTGCCGAGTGCGACAGCCTGTCTTCGGTGTCGCTGCCCAAGGGTGTTGCCGTGCTGGAGAAAGCAGCCTTCCGCAGCAACGACTACATGACGTCGTTCACCTTTGCCGAAGGCTCCACCCTCAGTGCCATTCCGCAGGAGTGCTTCTACTACTGCTACAGCCTGCAGCGGCTCAGCCTGCCCAACTCGGTGCAGACCGTGGCCAATGGCGCCTTTGGCTATTGCCGTGCCCTGGCCGAAATCAGTTTTGGCACCGGGCTGACCAGTCTGCCCGACGACTGGTATCTCTTCACCAATTGCGATCAGTTGCGCAAGGTCACGCTGCCCGGTGTCAACTACCCCTTCCCCCGCAAGATATGGATGCCCGACGACGTGGTGCTCTACGTCAATGCCGGACTGGCCGAAGAATATCGCTCGAATGCCTTCACCAGCGACTACCGCATCGTGGCCATCGGCGAGCAGTCGGTCTTTGCCGTGACCACCACGGCTGGTGGCCAGCTGCAGGACAAGCTTTCTGAAGACCAGACCCAGAATCTGCAGGAGCTCACCATCAGCGGCCCCATCAACGGCACCGACATCAACTACCTGCACTCGTCTATGCCCAACCTGCGGGTGCTCAACCTGAAGAATGCGCGCATCGTGGCCGGTGGCGACAAGTACAACCAATGGAGCGTGAGCGCCAACGGCATTGCCACCATTGAAAGCTATTACGGCCCGTGGGCCACGGAAGACAATGTGGTGGGCTATGCCATGTTCTACAACATGCCGGCACTGGAAAGCATCACCCTGCCCGATGGCACCACGAAGATTGGCCAGTATGCCCTGGCCCAGAACCGCCGGATCAACTGGCGGTTGGCCAAGGTCGACATTCCTTCGACGGTCACGGAGATTGGCGACTATGCCTTCTATTATGCAGGCATTACCACGGCAACGGTGCCCAGCGGCGTCACCGAGCTGAAGCCCTACACCTTCTGGCACTGCGAAAAGCTGCAGAAAGCCACCCTGCCCAACGGCATCTACACCATTGGCAGCTCGGCTTTCTCCGAATGCTACGAACTGGCCGAGGTGAACTTGCCCAAGCAGGTGCAGACCATCGACGAATATGCCTTCTACAACAACTACAAGCGGCAGACACCGCTGGCCATTCCCAACACCTGCACCGCCATTGGCAACTTTGCCTTCCGCAGCAACCACCTGCTGCCCAGTGTCACGTTTGGCAACAGTCTGCAAACGGTGGGCAGCTTTGCCTTTGCCGACTGCGACCTGATAGAGCAGGCCCAGTTGCCCCAGACGGTGACCAAGCTGGGCGACCGTGCCTTCTACAACTGCGACTCGCTGCGCTCCTTTGCCTTCCCACAGGGCATCAAGCAGGTGCCGGGCTGGGTCTTGCAGGGTTGCGACGGCCTGCAGAGCGTCACCCTGGCCAGTGGCACCACCAGCATTGGCGAGAATGCTTTCGATGGCTGCAAGCGGCTGGCCACCATCAACCTGGCTGGCCAGAACGAGCTGGCCACCATTGGCAACTATGCCTTCTACAACACAGCCCTGCAAAGCGTGACGCTGCCCAACACCATCACATCGATGGGCTATGCCATCTTCCAGTATTGTCATCAGCTGCAGCGCATCAACGTTCCCACAGGCATTGACTATGTGCCCTACGACTTCTGCGAGGGTTGCGAGAACCTGCAAGCCGTGCAGCTGCACCCTGGGCTGCGCACCGTTCGCCACGATGCTTTCTATGGCTGCAATCGGCTGGAGAGCATCGAGCTCAGCAATCAGATCACTTCCATCGAGTATAATGCCTTCCGCGATTGCGCATCGCTGCCGTTCATGGCCCTGCCCAGCGGGCTCACCTTCCTGGGCAGCTGGGCCTTTGGCGGTGCTAAGGCTTTCAAGGGCAAGGTGGTTGTGCCCACGGGTGTGACGACCATCGAGGGCGGTGCCTTCCGCGAGAGCGGCATCACGGGCGTGGTGCTGCCTGAGGGCATCGGCACCTGGGGCACCGACATCTTCTACCACTGCGACTCGCTCAGCACAGTGCGCCTGCCGCAGGACATGAGGCGCATCACCAACTACATGTTCCAGGATTGCCCGTCGCTCACGGCCATCACCCTGCCCGACAGTCTCACTGAGATTGGCTATGCAGCCTTCCACCGCAGTGGCCTCACCTCTGTCATCCTGCCCGACAGCATTCAGAAAGTAGAAAACTACGCCTTCAGCGGCACCAAGCTGACCACTTTCCGCGTGCCCGATGGCTTCACCAGCGATCTGGGCAGCTACACGCTTGAAAACTGCAAGGAGCTGCGCTCGGTCTACTTTGGCCGCAATCAGGACTACAGCCAGTGGTCGTCGTTCACCTGTGTCTACGGGTGCGATTCGCTCAAGCTCATGCGCGTCTATGCAGGCACCCCGCCGAAGTCGGATACTAGTTGGAAAGAATTCCGTACCAAATGTGTGCTTGAGGTGCCTGAAGAGATGGTGGAGCTCTATCGGCAGGCAACCTTCTGGAAAGACTTCAAGGAAATTCGCGGCTTCTTCGTGGGCGATGTGCTCAACGAGCTCGACTATGCCGTGCTGCAGCTGCTCTACAACAAGCTCGGTGGCAAGAACTGGACAAACAAGTGGAATCTTGACAACGACCACCACGCCGTGGGCAAATGGAGTGGTGTGACCACGGAGAAGATGGGCAAGGCCACGTCAACCACCTATGCCATCACTTCCATCAACCTTGCGGGCCAGGGGCTCACCGGACAGCTGCCCGACTCGCTCTTCATGCTGAAGCGACTGCAGTCGCTCAACCTGAGCAACAATGCCCTCACGGGCAACCTGGGCCAGCTGCTTGACCAGCGCGATGTGGTGGCAAGCAGCCTCACCGAGGTCAATCTGCAGGGCAACCAGCTCAAGGGCGACATTGCCCCGTTCCTGCAGCGCGTGCCCAATGTCACCAAGGTCGACGTGAGCTACAACCGTCTCACGGCTTTCTCCGAGGTGTTCCCCAACAACAAGCTCACCAACAACAACCTGTCGCGAGGCTATCAGTTCATCGACTACAAGACGAAGGAGGTTGTCAGCGACCCCGATATGCCTGTGATCGACGTCACGCCCGGCATTCCCTTTGCCATCGAGCCCAGCACTTTGCAGTCCTATCGCCATGAGCGCGGCGACTTTGGCTATGCCAGCACTGCCCTTTACCGCGTCTACAGCAATGGCAATGGCGGCTTCAGCACCAGCGACTGGGAACTGCAGAAGCAGAGCAACGGCCTGTGGAATCTCTATGCAGGCACCACCAACTATGTGCTCACAGCCCCGAAGGGACAGCCTGCGGCCTATAACGATGGTAATCCGTGGTGGAGCCCCATCACCTATATTCTGCGCTTCGACTGGCAGGATGGCGACGTGAATGCCGATCAGACCGTCGACGTGACCGACCTGCAGAGCGTGGTCTATTATGCCATGAACGACCGTAAGCCTGCAGAACAGCTGTACAACTACACCGCTGCCGATGCCAACAGCGACAAGCGCATCGATGTGGCCGACGTGGTGGGGTCGGTAGACTGCATCCTGAGCTACGAACAGCCGAGCCAGGCCAACGCGCGTGCGTATAGGAATGAGGTGGCTGATGACAGTCGCAACGTGCTGTCGATGACCGGCGATGCCGTTCTGCTGAACCACGCCGACGAGATTGCTGCCTTGCAGTTCACCGTCAGCGGCGTTCGTCAGGGCCAGCTGAAAATGGGCGAAGAGCTGAAAGGCCGCTTCACCGTGGCCATGCGCTCCGTGGAGAACGGCGTGCGCGTGGTGGTCTATTCGCCGAGTGGCCGAACCCTGCAGGCCGGCACCCACCAGCTGCTGGTTGGCCTGCCTGCCGGAGCCAGCCTTGCCGATGTTTGCCTGAGCGACGCCGAGGCACACCGTCTGGGCGTCAGCATCAATGGCACCACAGCCGTCTCGTTTGCATCGGTGCCACAGCAGCAGGCTGCACGCCAGATCTACGACCTGAGCGGTCGGCGTCTCAATGCTGACTGGGACGAACTGCCCACGGGCGTTTACGTGGTTCGTGCCAATGGCAGGCAATACAAGGTCAAGAAATGAAGAAACGCGACCTGAAGATGAAATCATGGTTAAGAAGAAAAAAATGAGAATAACGATATGAAACACCTCAGATTCAACCTTTTGGCAGCACTCATCTGTCTGGTAAGCTGCGGTATTGCCGCAGCCAATGTGCTGCGTGTCGACTCGGTGAAGTATCCTGCCGGAAAGACGGTGAGCCTGCCCATCATCCTGGAAAACCAGGCCGATGTTGCGGGCGTGCAGTTCGACATCTCGGTGCCCTATGAGCTGGCCACCGACGAGAGCGGCACCGTTCTGGCCCAGTTGGCTGCCAACCGTGCCCCTTATCACCAGGTGACCACCCGCAAGACCGGAACAACGTGGCGCAGCTACACCACACCGCAGGGCAGTGTGAGCTTGCTGTATCAGAACTACCGCGTCATGGTCTATAGCGACCGCAACCAGCTCATACTCGACAATGAGGGCATGCTGCTCACGCTGCAGGTGCCTCTGTCGGGCGAACTGCCCAACGAGTCGCAGCTGCCAGTGGTGCTGTTGAGCAACAGTGTGGTGCTCAGCAACCTGGAAATGCAGAACGTGGTGACAGGACAGAAGAACGGACTGATCACCATCGAGGAAGTGCCGCGCCCCGACCTGATGCCGGTCGATGTGGCGTTCAGCCCTGCCACCGTGAATCCCGGCGACAAGCTCAGCGTGTCGTGGAAGGTGCAGAACATTGGCACCAAGCCCACGGAAGACGGATGGAGCGAGCAACTGTCGCTGGTCACCGTGTCGGGCAACATCACAAAGCTGCTCACCACGGTCTATCACGAACAGACACTGGCCGCCAAGGCGGCTGTCGACCGCCAGGCCGAAGTGGAGATTCCGGCACTGCTGGGACTCGATGGCATTGCCAAGGTGCAGGTGCAGGTGGTTCCCAACGAGAAGACGGGCGAACACCCGTCGCTGCGCGACAACAACGTGGCACAGAGTCAGAACAACGTCAGCGTGGGCAAGCGGCTCACGCTGGAGCTGTCGCGACTGAATGTTACGGAAAATCAGAACCAGCGCATCAGTGCCAAACTGTCGCGCAGTGGCCGCTGGCTGAACGGACGCACGTTCACGGTGTCGAAGAGTCCTGTCAGCGACACGCGCTTGCAGATGCCGTCGCGTGTCACCATTCCGGCCAATCAGTCGGGTGTGGTGTTCAGTATCGACGTGAAAGACAATGACTTGCTCGATGCCGACTCGGTGGTGCTTGTCTCCGTGGAGGGCGACGGCTATCAGGCCACCACGGCCCGAGTGGTGATTGAGGACAATGAGTATCCTGCCCTTACGGCAAAGGCATCGAAGTCGGTTGTCAATGAGGGCGAGACCTTCCAGCTCACGATCAGCACGGAGCGCATGTCGGTCACGCCCATCACTGTGAACATTGGCAGCGAGGACAGCAAGCGCTTCAACTATCCCTCACAGGCCGTCATTCCTGCCGGACAGGAGTCGGTGACGGTCGATGTGGTGGCCGTCGACAACGACGTGCCTAATCTGGAACAGGCCAATAAGTTCACCGTCTCGGCTCCGAAGTACAACAAGGGCGAGGCCATGGTGATTCTGAAAGACAACGACATGCCTGTGCTCACCCTGACGCTCACGCCCAATAAGGTGAGCGAGGCGGCTGGGCCCACTGCCGTGTCGGCCGTGCTGCGCCGCACGGGCAACACCAACAGCAAGATTACCGTGCGCATCAGCGACGATGCCGGTGGCGGCTTGTACTACAGCAACCGTTCTGTTGAGATGGCCCGTGGCGTGGAAGAAGTCTACTTCAACCTGGGGCCGGTCGACAATGTCATTCAGGAAGGCGACCGCGTCTATCAGGTCATGGCAGGCGTCTGGGTGTCGTCGTGCAGTTGTGCCGCTTCGGGCGAACAAATGGGTGCCGTCAGTGCTCAGCTCACCGTGCTCGACAACGACGGCCTTTCGCTGGGACTCACCACGGCGGCCAGCACGGTGAAGGAGGGCGGCAAGACCACGCTCACCGTGAAACGCAACACCACCGACACGGCGGCTCCGCTCACCGTGACGCTGAGCAGCGACTACGACGACCAGTTGGTCTACAACAAGACGGTGGTTATTCCTGCCGGACAGATGACGGCCACCGTTGAGGTGGAGTCGAAGAAAAACACCGTGAGTGGCGATTCGCGCACGGTGGTCTTCACGGTTTCGGCCAATGGCTTTGCTTCGGGCACCTGCTTCGTGCTGGTGACCGACCAGACGTTGCCCGATGCCCGCATCAGCTCGCTCATCAGCTCGGCTGCAGAACTGGTCGTTGGCTCGGCCGTTACGCTCACGGCCACCGTGGTCAATGAGGGTGCAGCACCACTGCCTGAAGGCACTGTGGTGAAGTTCTATCGCCGTGGACAGAGCGAAACGCTGGGAACCATTCGCACCGAACAGGCCATTCCTGTTGACGGAACGCTCGAGGTGGTGCGCCGCATCACCTTGCCCGACGAGGTGGCCCAGCACAGCTACTATGCGGTGGTCAACGAAGGCAAGGATGTGCAGGAACTGGTCTACACCAACAACACGTCGGCCGACTGCAAGGTGAAGGCCACGTCGCCCTTCACGGCCACGGTGCAGACCAACAAGAAAATCTATACGCAGGGCGAGAAGATTGCCATCACGGGCAAGCTCACGGGCAATCGCACCGAATCGGCCAAGATCGACGTCTACTTCATCAACGACGGCATGCGCCAGACTGAGGAGGTGACAACCGACATGGACGGCAACTTTGCGCTCGACTGGGTGCCCTACGGCCTCATGGCTGGACACTTCGTGGTGGGTGCCTGCTACCCAGGCGACAAGACCACGGAAGAACAGGCCACATTCGATGTCTACGGACTGCGACGCGCCAGTCAGTCCTACATCACGGAAGATGTAATCTTGGGCGACACCCGTCAGGGCTTCATCGAACTGCTCAACCCTGGCAAGCTGCCCTTGAGCGGACTGAAGGCTGAGAAGCTGTCGGGGCCCGACGATGTGCAGATGCAGTTCGACCTGGCTCCCTCGCTGGCTGGCAATGCCAAGACCACGCTGACCTATCGCATCACGGGCAGTGTGCCCACGCAGGGCAACAAGTGGGAGGAACTGGTCACGCGTGTCACTTCGGCTGAAGGCGTGCAGCTCGACATAACCATTTACTATTATGGCCGTGCTGCCAAGGGCAACTTGATGGTGGAGTCGCACCAGCTCATTACCACCATGCTGAAGGATCAGGGCCGCGACTATAACTTCATTCTCACCAACAATGGTCGTGGCAACACGGGCAAAATCACCATGGCACTGCCCGACTGGATGACCGCGCTCACGGGCAGCACCATGCCGGGACTGAACCAGAACGACACGGCTACCGTGGTGCTGCGCATGATGCCCACAGAGCAGATGCAGCTGAATGTGCCTGTAACGGGACGCATCGGCATTAACTGCGAAAATGGTAACGGCACCTATATTGACTTCAACATTACGCCCGTGAGTGACGCTACGGGTACGCTGGTGGTCGACGTGACCGACGAGTACACCTATTATACAGAGGAAGCACCTCATGTGAAGAATGCCCAGATTGTGCTGCGCAATCCCGTTACGGGAGCCATGGTGGCGCAGGGCGTGAGTGGCGACAACGGCAAGTGGAGCATGGAACTGCCCGAAGGCTACTACCAGCTGAACGTCACGGCCGACAACCACGATTCTTATAAAAACAACATCCTGATTGACCCCGGCCGCACCACAACCAAGGTGGTGAACCTGAGCGTGAAGGCTATCAGCGTGAGTTGGGAGGTGGTTGAAACCGAGGTGGAAGACGAATACGACATCGTGACCACTGTGAAATATGAGACCAACGTGCCCGTTCCCGTAATTGAAGTGATTCAGCCCGACAAGATTGATGCACCCAGCCTGGGCATGGGCGAGAGCCTTGTGTTCAATGCGGTGCTCACCAACAGGGGTCTGATCACTGCTTTCAACACGCGCTATACCATTCCAGAGTATGCGGGCGACTTCCGCTGGGAACCGTTGGTGGAGTGCACCAACTTTGACCTGGCACCCCAGCAGAGCTTTGTGGTGCCCGTGAAGGTGACACGTGTGAGCAATGCCAACTCGCGACTCATGCGTGGTGCCAGTGGCGGCAGTGGCGGTTGCCGCACCGCTTCGCGCACTGCTTATCAGTGGGCCTGTGGCGAAGACAACAAGGAAGGCATTACCGAACGTCAGATTCAGTACCAAGTATGTCCGTCTTCTGGTGGCAGTGGTGGTGGCGGCGCCGGTGGCGGCGGTGGCGTAGGCAGTCCCAACGGTGGCGGTAGCAGCGGCTATGGCGGCTGGAGCAGCAATGGCAATGTCAACGTGAAGCGTGACTGCGACATTTGCAAGCTTGAAAAGTTCAAGGCGTGGACCGATTGCGGTATCTCGTTCATTCCTCATTTTGGCTGTGGCTATGGCATGGGTTCTTGCTTGGGCGATGTTGATGCTGGCAACTGGCGCTATTGGGCCACCTGCGGATTCACTTTGGCTGGCTGTGTGGGCGAGTTGTGTACGGATGCATCGGTCATAGCCTTGCCCTTCACCTTCGGCGCAAGTGGCGTGGTGACCATCGCCTGCAGCACCATTTCCACGACGTTCAATGTCATCAACTGTTTCATTGGCATCACAGCACCTTGCAGCAGTGGCAAGGCAGCCTCGCGCACCATGCGCCGCATGCCAAATCGCGCCATGATGGACATCGAAGAAGATCCTGGTGAGGCTGGCTATATCACACGCTATCGCCAAATGGCCACCATTCCGGCCTATCAGTGGCAGGCCCGCACCGACTTCTTCATTGAACTGTTTGGCGATGAGGCTTGGCTGAGTGAGACCACTGATCAGGAGCAGGCCGACGTGCTGGAAGCTGTGTTGATGCACGAAGGTGCGGTCAGCATAGACGTGTTGCGGGCTGTGAAGCCACAGGGCATCACCGAGGCACAGTTGGCTGCCTTTGTTGAGCGTCTGAACAATTCTACCGATTTTGAACAGAACGGCACAGAGCATGCTAACCGCATTCATCTGGAGAAACTGCGTGAGTGCAAGCAGCGCAGCGACGAGGCCGAAGAGAAAGCCTTGGAACTGGGTTATATTAGCGTGGACGATCTCTGGATGAAGGAAAGCGAGGCTTTCTCGAAGATGATGGAGGACAACGACAACAGCGTCTGCACCACCATCACGCTGCAAATAAATCAGAAACTCACCATGACGCGCCAGGCTTTCCGTGGCACGCTCACCGTGGGCAACGGCAGCAAGACTACTGCCATGGAGAACGTGAAACTGAAGCTGAACGTGACCAACCTGAGCACGGGGCAGCTGGCCACGGCTCATGAAATGGAGATGCACACCGAGAGCCTGGTGGGCTTCACGGGCGAACTGCCCATGGATGCTGGCTGGCATTTGGGCATCGACAGCACGGGCACAGCCACCATCCTGTTCATTCCCACCAAGTATGCTGCTCCCGATGTGCCTGTTGAGTATTCGTTTGGTGGCACGCTCAGCTACGTGGATCCTTACACGGGACTGGAGGTGACGCGCGAACTCTATCCTGTGACGCTCACCGTGAAGCCTTCGCCCGAGCTCGATCTGACTTATTTCATGGAGCGCGACATCCTGGGCGACAACGCACTGACTGATGAGGTGGAACCGATGGTGCCTTCTGAGTTTGCCGTGATCTTCAACAACAAGGGCAACGGCGATGCTACTAATGTGCGCATGGCCACCGAACAGCCCAAGATTATTGAGAACGAGAAAGGTTTGCTCATCGACTTCGAGTTCTTGTCGTCGCAGCTCAACGGACAGGAAAAGGTGTTGGCCATGGGCAAGACCATTCCCACCGACTTTGGCACCATTCCTGCCCACTCGCAGGCATACGCCCAGTGGTGGCTGCAGTGTTCGTTGCTGGGTCACTTTGTTGATTACGACATCAAGGCCACCCATGTGACAAGCTATGGCAATGAAGACCTGTCACTGCTTGATCAGGTCACCATTCATGAACTCATTCATGGCTTTACACCTGCCATGGTGGCCGGTAGTTCTGCGGCTGGACGTGCCTTCCTGGTGAACGATGTGACCGACAGTGAGGACCTACCCGATGCTGTTTACTTCACCAATGCCACACAGGACGAAGTTCATATCATTGGACAAGCCGACGTGACCAAGACTTCCGACACGGAATATAGGCTCACGATGATGCCCACCGATGCTGGTTGGAGCTACGGTTCGCTGCTCGATCCCACTGTGGGCAAGCAGAAACTGATGAAGATTGTGCGCCAGAGCGACGGACAGGAAATTCCGCTCGACAATGTTTGGCAGACGGGCTGGACCATCCGCGATGGTGTCAATCCGGTGAAGGATGCACGACTGCATTTCGTTGCCAACATGTCGATCAGTGGCGAGACCTTTGTGCTCACCTTTGCACCAAAGCCTTCGGTAGAGTTGGCTGTGCAGAAGATTGAGGGCCATCCCGCAGCAGGCGTGCTGCAGACGGAGCCGCTGAAGCAGCTCACCGTGACCTTCAACAAGGCCATTCAGCCTGAGACGTTCACGGCTGAGGACATCACGCTGGCTTGCCAGGGTGTGCAGCTCGACACCAAGCAGATTGTCATTTCCAAGGAAAGCGACACTCAGTACAAACTGAACATCGAGGCCATTAGCGGTGCCGACGGTTATTATGTGCTCACTGTGCAAACGGCCACCATCACCGACTATGAAGGCTTCGAAGGTGCTGTGGGCAAGCAAGCCACCTGGGTGCAGTATGCTGGCGGCAAGGTGAATCTGGTCATTACGGCCCAGCCTGCTGTTGGCGGCACTGTGACTCCTGCCTCTGGCGCATTCGACTTCAACAAGCCTGTCAGCCTGACGGCCACGCCTGCCACTGGCTATGACTTCGTGAAGTGGGTGGAGGCCGAACAGACGCTGAGCGAGCAGCCTTCGTTCAGCTATACACCGCAGGGCAGCAGTGCGCTCACGGCTGTCTTCACACCTAAGTATTATGATGTGACCATCACCACAGGCGATGTGGTGGGCGGCACGATTGAGGGTGGCGGCACTGGCCGTTATGCTTATGGCACAGAAATCACACTCACAGCCAAGCCGCAGGCCGACTTTGAGTTTGATGGCTGGATGGTCGACGGTGTGAAGCAATCGGTCACTGATCCTGTGTTGAAGTGGACGATAACCAAGACTGTCACCATCAAGGCTCTGTTCAGAGAGTTGCCTTACGGCGTGCTGGCCGGTCGGGTGACCAATGCCGATGACGATCTGCCCATTAAGGGGGCTACCATTACGCTCACCAAGGATCAGCTCGTCTACACGGCCACAACCGATCAGTTTGGACGCTACACACTGCAGGTGGCCGACAAGAGTCTTACCTATGATGTGATGTGTCAGGCCGATGGCTACATCTGGAGCCCCACGTCGCAGGTGTGGTTCAGCAATGGGCAGCAGACCAAGAACTTTGCATTGTTGCCTGGTGCCACGGTTCAGTTGCCGCAAGGTGGCATTTGTGCCTTCTCACCCACAGTCGATGTTGAGATAGGACAGCTTGGAATTGATGTTTGGTATGTGTCGCGCTTCGATGCTCAGAGCTTTGTACTCACCAAACTCACGTCGGGAACCGTGAAGGCTGGCGAGGGCCTCATCCTTGTGGGCGTCAGCGATGCCCAGCGTTTCGACATGAATCAGGCCGCGAGTGCTTCGGCAATCAATGGCAATCTGCTCGTTGGCACAGGTGCAAAGCCTTACACTGTGATCACCGACAATATCTATGTGCTGCGCGAAGCAGCCAACAGCCGCAGCTTCCGCAGTGAAGCTCAGACTGCCACGCGCTTCCTGCAAGCAGCCAAAGGCATGGTGATACCTGCTGGAAAGGCTTACTGCCAGTACACAATGGGCAGCGGACAGCCTGGCGAGGTGGGTGTCATTTGGGGAGAAGCCGATTTGATTGAGGCTGTAAAGACAGCTCTCGATGATGCCAACACGCCTCACTACGACTTGCAAGGTCGTCGCATCTACAAGGTCGACAATCAGACGGGCAACCAGCCAAAGTTGCACGTTGTGAAGGGAAAGAAGATTCTTGTTGAGAAGTGATTGTAAAAAAGTGTAGAGTTTGCTACTGCTGTCAGTGTGGTAGCAAACTCTACACTTTTTTTATATTTTATCTGTGCTTTACTTCTTGCACAGCAGAAGCTACAGAAATTCTTCTGTGCCTTGTTATTTTGCTCCTGCTTTCAGACCGCGAATCACAGCACTGGTAAAGCCAGCATGCTCCATCTCGTTTAGTCCTTTGATAGTAACACCGCCGGGGGTTGTCACCAGGTCGATGGCCTGCTCAGGGTGCATGCCGCTGGCCTGCAACAGTCGCACAGCTCCCAGCATGGTCTGCAGCACGATGTCCTTGGCTTGGTCGGCCTTGAAGCCCAGTTCCACGCCACCCTCGCTGGCAGCACGCACATACCGCATGGCATAGGCAATGCCGCACGATGCCAGTGTGGTGCCGGCAGCCAAATGCTGTTCATCGGTGAGCACCACGGTGCCCAGTGCTTCAAAGATGTGTTTCACCTGCTCCGTCTGTTGCGGCGCAATATCTCCGCATGGCACCAGGAATGTTACTGAGGCCAACTGTGCAATGGCTATGTTGGGAATGCAAAGCACCAGCGGCGGGCACTGGGGCAGCCACTCTTGGATTTTGGACGACGACACACCGGCGGCTATGACCACTAGCAATTGTCGCTGGGCATCGAGTACAGGTGCAATGTCCTTCAGTACTGTTTCTACCAACCACGGTTTCACGCACACCATCACCACGTCGGCCCCTTGGGCAGCAGTTTGGTTGTTAGTTGTGGCATTGACGCCCAGTTTGGCAAACCTGTCTACCACGGTCTGAACGGGGTCGGCTACAGTAATATCTTCATTGCGGAAGGCATCCGACCTGATCATTCCTTCCACGGTAGCGCCACCCATGGCACCGGCTCCTATAACAGTTATTTTCATTTGTCTAAAAAATCTAAAGTCTATAGTCGTCGATTTTTAATATTATTCTAAAGTCTATAGTCGTCGTTTTTTAATATGATTCTAAAGTCTATAGTCTTTCACCTCTATAGTCAAAGTACTCTCTGTAGTCTCTCTACAAACTCGTCGGCCATTTCCTTGGTAAAAGTAAGTGGTGGCAGCAGTCGCAGCAGGTTCTGTCCTGAGCAGCCAGTAAACACATGCTGTTCGTAGACCAGGCGCTGGCGTATGGGCTTCTGTTCCTCAGTCAGCTCAATGCCAATCATGAGGCCACGTCCACGCACGTCCTTAATCTTTCCATTCTTTAGTTGCTTAATCTTCTCCATCAGATATTCGCCCACTACGCGAGCGTTTTCCACCAGGTTCTCCTGTTCCATGACGTCAAGCACGGCCAGTGCAGCCGAACAAGCCAAATGGTTGCCGCCGAAGGTGGTGCCCAACTGACCGTAGACGGGTTGGAACTCTGGACTGATGAGCACGGCGCTCATGGGGAAACCGTTGGCAATGCCCTTCGCCACAGTGATGATGTCGGGCTTGATGTCCAGCCATTGGTGAGCGAAGAATTTTCCGCTACGGCCATAGCCACACTGAATCTCGTCGCAGATGAGGGGAACCCCATATCGTTTGCAGGCGTATGCCAACTTTTGTGCAAACTCAGGCGTGGCCATCTGTATGCCACCCACGCCTTGAATGCACTCAATGATGGCTGCAGTAATGCCGCCACGCGACAACTCGCGTACCCATGGTTCCAGATCGTTCAAGGGAAGAAAGCGGGTGTGGTGGTTGTCGTTGATCGGAGCCACAATCTTTGGATTGTGGGTCACTTCTACGGCCAGCGAAGTGCGACCGTGGAAGGCTTTCTCGCACGACAGCACACGCGTGTTGCCAGTCTTGAACGAAGCCAGTTTCAGGGCATTCTCATTAGCCTCGGCACCACTGTTCACCAGAAACAACTGGTAGTCTTCATAGCCACTGATGCGTCCCAGGCGTTCTGCCAGTTCTGCTTGCAGTTTGTTGACAACAGAATTGCTGTAGAATCCTATCTGTTGCAATTGTTCCGTCACCTTCTTAATATAATGAGGGTGAGAGTGACCAATGCTGATAACGGCATGGCCACCATAGAGGTCGAGGTATTCCTGACCTTTGTCGTCCCATACCTTGCAGCCCTTACCCTTGACGATGTTTACGTCGAAGAGTGGATAAACGTCGAATAGTTTCATTATCTTTTGTCGTTATGTCGATGTTGCGATGTTTCGAGATGTCGATGTTTCGTTATTACGAGATACCTAAATTTCTTTATTTCGCGATGATTTTAGAATGCGCTGGCTTTCAGCTGCAGACCTGCAGTCTCGTCAAGTCCAAACATGAGGTTCATGTTCTGTACGGCCTGGCCCACAGCTCCCTTCAGCAGATTGTCGATGCATGAGGTAATGAGCAGTTTGTTGTCGTACTTCTCCACATGCACCAGTGCTTTGTTGGTGTTCACCACCTGTTTCAGGTCGAGAGCCTTGTCGCTGTAGTGGGTGAAGGCGGCGTCGCGATAGAAGTCTTTGTAGGCATCGATCACATCTTCAACGGGGGCGGGGGTCTTCACCACGGCGGTGCAGAAGATGCCACGGGCAAACGGTCCGCGATAGGGGATGAAGTCGATACTGGCATCCAGGTAGCCCTGCACCTGTTTCAGACTCTGGCGTATTTCGGCGATGTGCTGGTGCTGAAAGGGCTTGTAGATGCTCAGATTGTCAGCTCGCCATGAGAAGTGTGTGGTGGCACCGGGCTTCTGTCCGGCTCCTGTTGAGCCCGTGATGGCGTTCACGCTGACGTCGTCTTTCAGCAGGTTCAGGTGGGCGGCTGGCAGCAGTGCCAGCTGGATGGCTGTGGCAAAGCATCCGGGATTGGCCACATGCTGAGCCTTTACGATTTCATCTTTGTTGATTTCAGGCAGACCATAAACATAGTCGTGGTTGCCCTTGATGCGGAAGTCCTGTGCCAGGTCGATAATCTTTACGTGTTCCGGGATGGTGTTCTCCTGCAGGAACTTCTCGCTCTTGCCGTGGCCGAAGCAGAAGAAGAGCACGTCGGCCTGGGAAAGGTCTTCGCCCAGGGTGAACCGCAAGTCGCAGTCGCCGATGAGGCCCTCATGCACGTCGCTCACCAGGTTGCCAGCATTGCTCTCGCTGTCGGCAAAGACAATCTTGGCTTCAGGATGGTTCAGCAGCAGGCGAATGAGTTCTCCGCCCGTGTAGCCTGCAGCGCCTAATATTCCTATTTTCATATCGATTTGTTTGTCTTGTCTTATCTCTGTTCGTCCTTGTGGATGCCGTAGTACACGCGCAGCGGTGTGCTGCTCACCTTGATGAAGCCCTTGGCCTCGTCGGCAGTCCAGCCCGTCTGTGTCTCGCCATATTCGCCCAGTTTCGACTTAGTCAGGTCGTTGGCAGAGTCGATGCCCACGGTCTCGAAGCCGAAGGGGCGCAGGCGCAGGATGGCGGTGCCAGTGACGTTGCGCTGACTGGAGGTGAGCATGGCTTCGATGTCGGGCATCACAGGCTCCAGATACTGGCTCTCGTGCAGGAACATGCCATACCAGTTGGCCACCTGGTCCTTCCAGTACTGCTGCCACTTGCTCAGCGTGCTCTTTTCCAGCAGGCGGTGGGCCTCGATGATGAGCTTGGGTGCAGCGGCTTCGAAGCCCACGCGGCCCTTGATGCCAATGATGGTGTCGCCCACGTTGGCATCGCGGCCAATGGCGTAAGAGGCTCCAATCTGCTCAATCTTCTGGATGGCCTCTATGCGGTCGTTGAAGCGTTCCCCATTCACGGCCACAATCTCGCCCTTCTCAAACTCAATCTTCAGCAGTTGTTCAGGCTCCTTGGCCGTGACGTGCTTCAGATAGGCATCTTCGGGCAGTCCCTGAGTGGGGTCGAGCAGTTCGCCTCCGCAGATGCTGGTGCCCCAGATGCCCACGTTGTAGCTGTACTTCAGCTTGGCGAAGTCGGCGGTGAAGCCATGTTCGTTCAGGAAGTCCACCTCCTCTTTGCGCGTCAGTTTCTTGTCGCGAGTCAGGGTGATGATTTCCACGCCGGGAGCCATCACCAGGAACGTCATGTCGAAGCGAATCTGGTCGTTGCCGGCACCCGTAGAGCCGTGTGCAATGGCATCGGCTCCAATCTCCTTGGCATAGCGGGCGATGGCGATGGCCTGGAAGATGCGCTCGCTGCTCACGGAGATGGGGTAGCAGTTGTTGCGCAGCACGTTGCCGAAGATCATGTATTTCAGCGATTTTTCATAATATTCGTGCGTCACGTCGAGCGTCACATATTCCTTGGCGCCCAGCTTGTAGGCGTTTTCTTCGTTCTTCTTCAGCTGTTCGGCGCTGAAACCGCCAGTGTTGGCGCATGCGGCATATACGTCCCAGCCGTCCTGGGTTAGCTTCATCACGGTGTAGCTGGTGTCGAGTCCGCCACTGAAGGCCACTACAACTTTCTTGGCCTCACCCCCAACACCTTTCCGATTGGCGATGGGAGTGGTCTGCTTTGCTGTTTGGTTATTCTCTTGTTTCTCCATGTTATTTTAGTGTTGTTTTATGTTGCGTTATATGTTAATTGCGGCTATTCCTCGATTTCCTCCAAATGCTTGATTCTTGCCAGCACGGCTTCGGGAATTTTTGCTGGCAGATGTTCTTCAGGATCGAACAGCATGCCCGTGCAGATGCAGTATTTCCGGCCGGTGCGGTGCAGCACGTCCACGTTGACGCAGCCCTCGCAGCCCTTCCAGAAGCTCTCGTCGTCGGTCAGTTCTGCAAAGGTCACAGGCTTGTAGCCCAGCTGTGTGTTCATGGCCATTACGGCGGCACCGCTGGTGAGCGAGAAAATCTTGGCGTGTGGCCAGCGTGTGCGGGCCAGTGTGAAGGTCATGTCCTTGATGCGCTTGGCCAGTCCCAGTCCGCGAAAGTCGGGGTGCACGATAAGTCCGCTGGTGGTCACATACTGTTTGTTGCCCCATGTTTCGATATAGCTGAAGCCCGCAAAGCGTCCGTCGCTTTTGCGCAGGGCAATCACGGCCTTGGCCTCGTTCATTTTTTTTGCCAGATACTCATGTGTGCGCTTGGCAATGCCAGTTCCGCGCACCTTGGCTGCCTCGGCAATGGTGTCAAGGATAGTGTCCACGTAGATTTCGTGCTCTGGGGCAGCAACAAGTACTTCTATTTCTTCTTTCTCCATTTTTATTTTTTAAAAACGCTCTGTTCTATTTCATTAATAAACGCTCAGTTCTCAGGAATGCTCATTTCTCTACATTCTGCTCACTTCAGGTTTGGCACCACTTTGGCCAGTTCTTGAATGGCTTCCAGCTGGCTCACTCCCTCTTTGATGACCACAAAGATGGTGTCGGCTCCGGCAATGGTGCCCAGCAGGCAGGGCAGTGCGCTGTTGTCAATGTTCCATGCAATGGAGCTGGCGTAGCCGGGACGTGTCTTGATGACGGCCATGTTGCCCGAGAAATTGATGCTCACGAAGCCTGGCATCTCCATCATTTCGCGCACCGACGCAGGGGTGCTCACCCGCTTGTAGACCGACTCGTTGGGCAGCACATACACATAGTTGCCACCCATGGTGGCTGCCTTGGCCACCTTCAGCTGTTTCAGGTCGCGACTTAGCGTGGCCTGGGTCAGTTTGAAGCCTTCTTTTTGCAGGGCTGCCAAAAGTTCTTCCTGACTTCCCAGTTGTTGGCTCGAAATGATGAGCCTTAGCGCTTCCAGTCTGCTGTTTTTAACCTTCATTGTTCTTTTTGTAAAAGAATATTTATACACAAATCGAATGCAAAAGTATATATTTTATTGCATACTGACAAGAAAATACGAATATTTTTGCTGAAAAGGTGCTAAACAACACGTTTTGTACTGGCAAAGAAGAGTGGCACCCATTGCTCTTGATGCAATGAGTGCCACACGGAAACGTTAGTTATGGTATTGTAAACTTTTTTTTTACTTCACAAACAGCTTCTTGCCGTCGATGATGTACAGACCCCTTGTGGGCTTCTGCACCTTCTGACCACGCAGGTTGTAGATGGTGCCATCCTTATAGAGGGTCTCTACAGAGCTGATGCCAACAGTTGTACCACTTGTGATCTGAAGCTTGGTGATGAAGAGGTTGGTGCCAGCCTGACTGCGCGTCATCTTGAACGACTTGCTGCCAGCTGCGGCAGCGGGAACGGCGAGCTTGGTTGTGGTGGGCACGCCACCGAAGTCAGTGTGAATGTTGGCTTCGTCGCCGTAAATGTTACCCTCGGCGGTTGTGCCATTCTCGAACTCGAACCATGCACTGGCCTTAGTCGACGAGTTCTTGTTGATGTAAGCCGTCATTTCAATTACGTCGCCTTCGCTCAGGGCCTTGTCGAGAGTCACCAGCATGTAGCCGGCATTGGCCGATGGGGTTGCATCGTTCATGTTGCCCTTCTTGCCGTTCAGGCAGATGGTGTAGTAGTCGCCGTTCTTGTAGTTCAGACGGTTGCCGTCGCCATTTTCATAGCTGATCGTGCCACCATACTCAAACGGTGTGCCCTCAACCGACTGCCAGCAATACAGCGTGTTTTCGTCAATTGCGGGAGCTTCGGGCTTCTTCGTGTACTTCACGTTCTTGAACGACAGCCAGGAGATGTTGTTGTCGGCAGCCACGTTGAACTTGATGGTGAGCACACCATCTTCGCCCACGATGCCCGTGGCGGTGA
>CACXUV010000006.1 GCA_902770845.1 uncultured Prevotellaceae bacterium | reverse complement strand
CTTTGAGTTTAGAGTTAATGTTGTATTTGAGTAAAACAAGAGGTGCCAGTTAATGGCTTAAGAATATTATAGAAATTATGAAGCAACTTACAAGACTTATGAGCAAGGGCGCCCTCGTGGCGCTCCTGGCTCTCGGTCTCTCCGCTTGTTCAAAGGATGATGAAGTCGTTGTAGGCAACATCACCATTGCGGAGAGTGAACTGAACAAGACCGTGGCATGGGACGAAGTGGAGAGCTCCATCACGTTCACTGCCAACAGTGACTGGACGGCCTCGGTGAGCGACGTGACCACCCGTGCCGCCAATACCAAGATCGAATGGCTGACCCTGACCGTGAACACCGGCAAGGCCGGCGAGGTAAAAATGCCTTTCTGTCTGACGAAGAACAGCTCTGAGTTCTACCGCGATGCGCAGATTGAGATTAAGTGTGGTGACAAGACCTCTGTGATCAATGTCCACCAGAACCAGAATCCCGATGCTGTCCACACGATGGACAAGTCACAGGTGGAGAATTTCGACAAATACATCTGCCCTGGACCTTGGAACGAAGGTTTTGAGAAGGGTGTCGACTACATGTTGCGCGACGATGCCAAGTGGTCGTTCTGGCGCATGAAGCAGAGTGAACACTTCTTCGTATTCTGGGAGCCGGGCTTCGGCTATGACCCCAACAGCAGTGAGGTTCCTGCCGCCCTGCGTGTGGATATCGACGACCTGCTGCAGAAGGCTGAGCAGTTCTATACCACCAATATTGAAAAGCTGAAGATGGTGACCGTAGGTCAAGGCAAGTCACAGCTCGACAATTACAAGATGCAGATTTATCTGCTCTATCAGCAGGACTGGCTGGCTACCGGTTCAGGCTATGACAACCAGATCGGTGCCCTTTGGGTGAACCCGTCTACCTGTCAGCCTGTCGGCTCTACCATCGGTCATGAGATTGGTCACTCCTTCCAATACCAGGTGGGCTGCGACAAACTGCTCAATGGTCAGGCTGAGGAGACGGATTATGGTATGAACGGCGGATTCCGTTACGGTTTCGGCGAGAACGGTGCCGGCGGCTGTGCCTACTGGGAGCAGTGCGCTCAGTGGCAGTCGTTCCAGGACTATCCCGAGGAGTGCTTCACGCAGGAGGCTCATCCTTCAGTATGGCTCCGCAACCACCATCGTCATTTCAACCACGAGTTCATGCGCTATGCCTCTTACTGGCTGCCTTACTACCTGACACAGAAGCACGGCATCGAGGCTTACGGCCGCATCTGGCAGGAGTCTACGTTCCCAGAGGATCCCATTGAGACCTATGCCCGTCTGTTCTGTGGCGGTGACATCGAGAAGTTCTACGATGAGTACTACGACTATGCCGCCCGTGCCGTCACCTACGACTTCGACGCCGTACACCAGTATCTCTCTCTGAATCCCGGTGCAGCCAACTACTCTACCAACATGCTGCCGAAGGATGGTGGCTTCCAGCCTACCTACGACAACTGTCCGGGTACGACAGGTTTCAATGCCATCGAACTGAATGTGCCTGCAGCAGGTACAAAGGTCAAGGCTGACCTCAAGGCCGTGGCTCCTGGCAGTGCCCTCGTGGAAGGTGATGCAGGCAAGGTAGTCAATGGCGACGGTGCTGCTATCGGCAACGTTACGACTTACAACCAGCAGTCAAACACTTCTTCAGCCTACCGTATCGGCTTCGTAGCTGTTAGCGGTGACAAGGCTACCTACGGCGAGATGGCCAAAGGCCAGGATGCAGTAGCAGAGATGGAGGTGCCCGCCGGTACAGATAAGCTCTACCTCGTCGTAGTAGCCACTCCGACAGACTATCAGCGTCAGGGCTGGGACGACGACGAGACCAACGACCAGCAGTGGCCTTACAACGTGAAGTTCGAGAATACGGGTGTAGCCGGCTTCATCCCCATCCCCGCAGGAGATCCTGAGAGTGTGGAGGTAGCCGCTGTTGACGTCAACGATCTGGATGCAGCCAACGATACATGGCTTGACCTGAGCCACAACCTCTTGGAGGGTGGTCAGATGGAGGCCATTGCCAAGGCCTTCAAGATGCAGCCCGCTGAGATTATCGCCGCCATCATCCCACGTGGCGAAGAGGCTGTTGCTCCCGCAGAGGGTAAGATTGCCTTCGGTCTGACACAGCCCGACGGTACCATCTCTTACGACTACTCTGCTAATGGCATCGGCTTCTGGATGACCGCCCAGGGTGCACAGACCTGGTGGGGCGAGAACCACGCCTTCTACTTCGAGTACGACAATGCCTACACGATGAACATCGGCCACCTGCCACCAGACCCAGAGGCAGAGACCAATGCCGTGAACCCTGGCGACGTGCTCACCTGCAAGCCTACCCTCATCTACACGAAGGATGGCAAGGAGTACACAGCCGTCATCACGCTGAACTTACACTTCTAACCCTGTTTTTTAGGTCCGGGCGGGGAGTGCAGTGCTGAAAGGCACGCGTGCTCCCCGCCTTTCGTGTCTGATTGCTTCCACTGCCACCACTCCTTTGGAAACGATGGCAGATGGAGATAAATAGCACAATATTTAGACGATTATATTATCATTTTAGACGATTATGACAGCGTAATAGCCCAATTTGTCGTACCTTTGCAGCCGAAAATCGAAATAGAGTCATGAAGAAACTACTGACACTCGTTGTGACAACCCTGCTGCTGGCGGGATGCTCCTCAGAGGGCGACCTGCCAAAGCCGAGACAGGTGACTCCTGTCACACCGGATACACCAATAGAGACAAAAGACACCGTGAAGCCCTCAGAGACAGAACCGGCGCAACCGACAGCCAGCTTCGCCGCGAAGTACCGCGTGGCAAAGATCAGCATCAACGTGGACGGCAACATGGCCGTCACCAGCAAGGAGAAGGCCGACTACCGTGGCTGCACCATCAAGATAGAGAGCGACACCGCCGTGTGGAACTACGAGGGGCGAGGCCGCATCCGAGGGCGCGGCAACTCCACCTGGGAGTGGTATCCGAAGAAGCCCTATCGCCTGAAGCTCGACGAGAAGGCGGAGATACTCGGACTCGCAGCAGACAAGGACTGGGTGCTGCTGGCCAACTACCGTGACCCGACAAATCTGATGAACACCTTCGTCTTCGAGATGGGTGAACGGCTCGGCATCCCCTTCCCTAACCATACGCGGTATGTGGAACTGACGCTCAACGGCGACTACAAGGGGCTCTACCAACTCACCGAACAGGTGGAGCAGGGCAAGAACCGAGTGGCCATCGACAAAGAGGAAGGTATGCTGCTGGCCCTCGACGTGGACGACGGTCCGGAGAACGCGCCAGGGGCAGAGGACAATTTCTGGTCGGAGGTGTATCGCCTGCCTGTGTGCGTCAAATTCCCTTCCTCCGACGATGAGGGGCAAGGGGATGAGGCCAAAAGGCTTGCCCGCGAAGAGTTCGCCGCCCTCGAAAACACCATCCTCACCCACGACTACGATGCTCTGGCGAAAGTGATGGACATCCCCGTGATGATCGACTACCTGCTCATGCAGGAATATATATATAATGTAGAGGTGGCCGCTCCCCGCAGCATCTTCCTGCACCGCGACAAGGGAGGCAAGTGGACCTACGGGCCGCTGTGGGACTTCGATGCCGGCTACGACTTCGACTGGGGAAACATGTACACCGGTCACACTTTCTTCACCGACTACCACGAAACGGTCATGGGCACCAATCCGCTGAAGCGCAACGGCCAGTACAACTACGTGCCGCAGTTCTTCACCGACCTCTTTGGCTGCCGCGAGTTTGTGGAGCAATACAAGGCGCAATGGGCCATGGTCAAGGACAGCCTGGTGGAGCACTGCTGGGCCGAATGCATGAAATATGCCGACAACCTGCTTTCCTGCAAGGCCATGGAGCGCGAAGACCGACGTTGGACGATTGCCGGCAAGAACTTCAGCACCGAACTGCAGAAGATGCACCAGTGGCTGATCAGCCGCCGCGACTTCATGACCCAGCTCATCGAAAACATTCCCATGCCCAGCGAGATGCCTGTGACCGATGGCCGCCTGTGCGGAACCATTGCCACCAGCGTGACGATGGACTGGAACCGTGGCTATGGCCAAAGCAGCCAGGTGCAAGTGAACAAGAGCCGCGTGCTCAGCCTCATGGGGCTGAAGAGCGATCAGCTGCAGGAAGCCAACCTGAGCATCGTGCCGCTGCACACCGACGGCACCGAGGGACAAAACCACACCAACGGTGTGTTTGGCGGATGGTTCGACGAAGACGGCAACCCCGGCTACTATGCCGACGGCCACGTCTACATAGAGGTGTTTCAGGATTTATGGAACTGGAACTGCGGTCTCTATCAGGACAACTGCTGGGACGATGAACACACCGTGACCATGCAATATCAGTACCCCCACCAGGGAACACTGCTGAAGGTGAACGTCGAAGTGCACTTCAGCATCGACAATGCCGGCGGTGGCGGTGGCTGGTGGTGGTGGCCATAAGTCTGATGAATCACAACAGAACAAAAAAACAATGATATGAAACGATTTCTTACTTTAGCACTGCTGCTGGTGGCCTTGGGAGCCATGGCACAGAAAACGGTGTACATTCCCAACGAGTGGCGCAACCCCTGGCCAAGCGACTCGTTGCTCTATGCCGAAAACGACCCCGACGGAAAGTACACATGGTCGAAGACGCGCTCCGTGGAGAGCGACAACGTGATTATCTTCTGGGACAAGTACTACAAGACGAACCCCAAGGAACTTTCGAAGAGCGACTTCTACTACGTCGACATCGACGACCTGCTGAAGAAGTGTGAGGACTTCTTCGACCTGGAGATTCGCCAGCTGGGCTTTGTCGATGCACAGAAGTCGAACCTGTCGAAATACAAGGTCATGGTGCTCATGAACCACACCACCACCTGGACCTGCTACGGCGGCGGCTACGACTACATGGTGTCGGCCCTGTGGCTCAATCCTTCCACCTGCAAGCCTGTGGGCCATGCCGTGGCTCACGAGGTGGGCCACTCGTTCCACTACATGTGCTACGCTGAACACAGCGGCCACCGCGACTCGCAGACCGACAACACGGGCTTCCACCTGGCTTGCGGCAACGGCCAGGCCATCTGGGAGCAAACGGCCCAGTGGCAGGCATGCCAGTCCTACCCCAACCTGATGTACGACGAGAGCATCGGCGTGTTCCACAACTCCCACAACTATGCCTACAGCCACGAGTGGCACCGCTACCAGAGCTACTGGTTCCACTACTTCCTGTGCCAATACTACAACGACATTACCACCGTGGCACAGGTGTGGAACACGCCCATGACGGGACAGAGTGCCGGCAACGCCACCGACTTCAACCAGGCACTCATGAAGCTGAAAGGACTTTCCGACCGCGACCTTTTCAAACTCTACTTCGACTATGCCTGCCGCATGGCCACATGGGACCTTGACGTGTGTGCCCCCTACCGCAACCCCTACATTGGCTACTTCACCTATCGCTGCGTGCTCACGCCCGACAACGAATACCAGGTGGCCCTGGCCAGCTGTCCGCAAGGCTCTGGCTTCAACGTCATTCCACTCAAGGTGCCTGCTGCCGGCACTCAGGTGACCACCCACCTTACAGCTCTCTCGGTGGGTGCAGCCCTGCTCGACGACGACCCGGGCGAATATCTCAACGGCGACTCGCAGTACGAAAAGATTGCCGACCGCCACTACACCAACGGTGGCAGCCGTGCCGCACGCGGCTTCCGCATGGGCTACGTGGCCCTGATGCAGGACGGCACGCGCCGCTATTTTGCCGAAGACAGCGTCTACTGCACGGGCGTGAAGAACGGCGTGACCGAAGACTATGCCTTCAACGTGCCCGAGGGCGTGAAGAACCTGTGGCTCATCGTTTCGCCCGCCCTGAAGACCTACACTGCCCACAAGTGGGACGAAAACATCAAGAACGACGACATGTGGCCCTACCGCTTCAGCCTGGAGGGCACCGACATTGGCGACGATGCCACCATCTACGTGAATCCCACTCTTGACGGCCGCAAGACGGCCGACTGCTCCTATGTGGTGGACATTAACATTCCGCGCCAGACGCAAAGCTATCTGGGCACGGCCTTCGCGCTCAACGGCCGCGCTGCCGCCACACTGGGCACGGCCTTCCAGCTGGGACTCGACAACTTTGCGCCCAAGATGGAGGCATGGGACGCTCGCGGACCCGGCAACGGCCACCTGATGCTCTATGCGCTGAACACCGACAACACACTGGAGCAAACGGGCAGCACGGCCAATGGCTATGGCCACTGGTTCGATGCCACGGGCAAGGTGAGCAGCCATGCCAACGGTGCCGTCTACTCTGAGTTCCTGCCGCAGTCGCTCATGTTCTCCATTGGCCAGTATCCGGGTCGCTGTGCCGAAGGCAGCAGCTACACCATCCGACAGGCATTGGTCTACAAGAAGAACCCACGCGAAACGGCCACAGCCACATTCACCTTCCACATCACCGTGGGCGGCACCACGGCCAGCGCCATCCTGCGCTCCATCGACTATGCCGATCCCACCACGCAGGGCATCACCACCCTGCCCTGGGCCCGCACCAACGGCCCTGTCAAGGTGTTCGACATGCAGGGACGCCAGCTGTCGCACCCACAGCCAGGCATCAACATCATCGACGGTCAGAAGGTTTTCAACCGGAAATAGCGTCTTTTCTGCACGTATTGTGCGGTTGCGGGGCCACTGTTTTTTCGATAAAGCGGACAAAAAAAATTTGCAAAATAGAATGGCATGAACAGCGTTTTGCGAGGGAAATGGCATGACAGCATGGTCAAAACGGCTTGCCTGCATGACCCAAACAGACCATTCCATCGATAATCAGGCCCCCGTTGCGTGGCTGCTTTGTATTTTTTCTGCCTCGATGGTTTCCCGACCAACAAACAACGGGGCCCCCGTTATGTGGCAACGGGGGCCCCGTTGTCATTCAATAGGGATTCCGTTGCACTGCAATGGGGCCTCCGTTGCAACACAACGGGGGCCCCATTGCGACACGGCGAAACGGGCGTTTCGGAAGAGCATTGATTATCAATGACTTACAAAACGGGCCGAAAACTCGCAAATTTTCGGCCTACCCCTACAAGACACGTGACAACACGCAAAAAAGCCCCTCGCCAACTGTGGCGAGGGGCTTTTTGCTATTTTGAAATGAAGAATACTACTTCACAATCATCTTGCGACCATCCTGAATGTAGAGTCCGCGAACGGGGTTCTTCACCGTGCGACCGCTCAGGTCGAAGATGCGGCCCTGCTTCTTGGCGTCGGCACCCACTAGTTCGATGCCTGCGTAGAGGCTCTCCGACATCAGCTTGCCATAGTAGACATACTGCTTGTTGTCCTTCTCGAAGCAGAACTGAATGTCAACACTGTAGTCGGCGGCCACAGGATCGTTGCTGAAGCTCTTGAGCATCACAACATCGCCCTGCTTCTCAATATAGAAGTAAATGTTGCCATGGTCGTCGAAGCCACCGTCGGCAGCAAAGCTCAGGCCATTCTCACAGTTCTTGGTCTCGCCATACACACCGTCGCTCTTCAAGCCACGCAGATAGTAGCTGTTGGGGCTCAGCAGGTCGTCGACGGTTGTGCCCAGGGCCTCGGCAGGCTTCGTCAGGTCAATTACGAGAGGAACCTCATCCTCGTCCGACAGTGCCAGGGCAATGTTCTCCTGACCCACCACTTCCTTCTGCTCGAGAGACTCAACGAAGTTCAGCGTGATGTTCAGCGTAATCATCTTTTCGGTCTCTTCGTTTACCAGGAAAAGCTGAGTCTTGAACACATCGCCTACAGCAGGGCTGTTTGGAATCTGGAAGAAACGCAGCGTGGAGTTGTCTACCCAGCAAATGCCCACGAACAGATTGGCATCGCCCCAAGCCGACACACGGCCATCCTTGTTCAGCCAGAAGCCAGGCTTCGGGTCGCAGCTGTAAGCATTGCTGTAGATGCCCCTTGCCGTTGCCACAGAGTCAATGTTGAGGCCATAAAGCGTGGGAGCCGTGGTGCCAATGGCAGCCTCGAGGCTCTCGGCGTTAATGGTCACAAGGTCGCCAATCTCATAAGCATTGGCAGGAATGGCCTGCAAGGAGAAGTTGCGTGTCTCGACACTCTCGAAGCCAAAGTCTACATACTCGGGAGCAACAATCTGCAGCGTAACATTGTACTGATAGTATTTCGTTCCATTGATAAAGTAGAGGCTGGCACTCATTTCATCGCCAACAGCAAACTTGTTAATCATCTGACCTACGTTCAGCACGGAGTAGTCGTTGGCAGTGGCGGGCTCAATATAGAAGTCGCCGGGATAAGCCACCACCATGCCAGCCTGACTGAGCCACCAACCACCGTTGTTGGCAGTGCTTGCACCAAAATTGTCCTTGTCGTCAAGAGCCACCAGGCCCAGTGCCGACACCTCACACTCCAATGCAGCTGCAATGGCATCGAGATCGGGACGCACGGCTACGGATCCCCATGAGGAAAGGGGCTCCTGAGTCACGGTAACACTCTCTTCGCCCACTTTCGTGTAGTCGCTCAAACCACTGCCCTGCTCTTTCTCCATGATCTTCAGGGTGTACTTGATGCGATAAGCCTTATCGCCATAGATTAAATAAATATAGGTGAAGTACTGCTCGTTGTCCTTGCAAGTGCCGGGATACTGGCCAAGGTTGCAAGTGAGCGTATCGGTTTCGGCGTTAAAGGCAAATGCCTCGACAAAGAAACGATCGGCATCACCCCAGTTAAAAGCTGAGCACTCGCCCGTTTCCACACCTTCTGCATTCTGCACAGGGCGCAGCCACCAGCCAATGCCTCCTGCTGTTGGAGCATTGCTCAGCGAGTCTTTCTTCATGCCGCCACCTTCTTCGATAGCACCGGCATTGTAAACAGATGCAAAGAGCAAGTTTTCAAGAGCCTCGGCCACCATGGCTTTGTCGGTAATGCCCAGCGCCGTCAGCGCTTCGGCCAGATTGATGCCAATGGCATCGCTGTCATAACCGCCACGGGGGTACTGCTCTACCACTTTCTCCTGTTCGCCCACGATGGTCAGGTCTTTTTCAATGACCGTGGGGGCAGGAATCTCATAGACAGGCTTTGCAATAACGCTGAGCGTCAAGGCAAAAGACACCTCCTTGTCGTTGAACTTCAAGGCGATGGTGGTCTGGCCCTTGTCGCCAACCTGCATCACGTTGGGCATCTGTCCCACATTGAACGTGAGCGTAGTAAAGGCTTCGTCGACCTCGGGGCTGCAATACCACACAGAAGCATCGCCATAGCCAACGGGAGTGCCATCGGCTGCCATCCAGAAACCGTGGTTGGCAGCTTCGAGCTCGGCAGCCCACTGCGTGCCATTGGCCGAGAAGAGAATCGTGGCAGGCGTTTCGGCCTGAACATACTCGCTGATGGCAGCACCCAGCGTGGCTGCGTCGGTGCTCAGTGCCGAAGCCACCTCGGAAAGACTGAACTCAATGGGAGCAGCCGACCAGTCGGCAGTGGGATACTGCTCAGCACTGCCCTGGAACTGGGCATGAGCAGAAACGCCTGCAAAGAGGCAAACTACTGCTAACAGCAGATTTCTTAAATGAGTAGTTTTCATACCATGTAATGAATTTAAGTGATTAATAAAATTGTTTTATTTGTTTTTAGTTTCGTTTCAACATGTGGCAAAGATAAGCAATTATGCTGAATGATGCAAAAGAAAAATCTATTAAATAAAGGTGAATAGACGATATTTTCAAGAATATGGACGCTTTTTTCAGCCTGCGAAAAACATTTTCGGAAAACGACAAAATTTCTTTACTATCTTTTGTTGCAATGCAAAAAATATCGTAACTTTGCTACGAAATCTAAAACAAGACACAGGCCCTGAAGCCTGGTTGCACATCAATAACCTACAACCCCTAAAAAAAAGAATACGCCTCATCGTATGAACAAAACGAAACTACACAGTGCGGCCATTTGCATTCTTCTGCTGGCAAACATTCTGCCAGCCGCAGCACTCGACGTGCAGAATCTGTCGTTCACAGCCGCACAGGTGTCGGCATCGGTTGAGTCGGCACGAAATCCCGTAAGTTTGATCAACGACAACCGCTATCCGCTCAGTGCGAAATACTGGAGCAGCTACAGCAGCGACGAGCGGCTGGGCCAGTATGAATATGTGGAACTGGAGTGGGCACAGCAGAATGTATACAAAGAGGTACGCGCGTATTGGGCCCTCGACGAGGCCAACAACATTTTGTTGCCCACCGATGCCTACGTGGCCTGGTGGGACGGCGAGGAATGGCAGCAGGGAGCCACGCTGGCACAGGCCGACGACAAGCGACTGTCGGCAACGCCCGTGGAACTGGCATCGACCAAGGTGCGCGTCTACATGAAGAGCGAGAAGGCATGCGGACTGCGCGAACTGCAAGTCATGGGCTATGCCGATCCGTCGGTGAGCTACAAATGGCCTGCCTATAGCCCCACCCTGAACTACGACTTCCGCTGGGAATACCCACAGCTGCAAGCTCCCACCAAGGGGCGACTGCCCGAGAACATGAATGTGGCACGCGAGCGCCACGGCGAGTGGTGGAGCGTGGCCGTGGGCCCCAATGCCAACAAAGCCATTACCGACACATCGCTGGTGCTGCTGGTGAAGAAGATGGACGAAGACTTTGCCTACTTCCGAAACGTGTTTGGCTGGCCACCCGACAAGCGCGCACGCAATGGCTACTACAGCCAGGTGTATGGCTATGGCAGCGGCGTGGGCACCGACAACGAACCCAACACCGCACTGGGCGGCTGGCAAAGTGCCACAAGCTATCGCGGAGAGTCGTGGCCCATGGTGCTGCTGAGCTACTACCCCATCTCGAGCTTCGACCCCAACTGCACCTATGGCGACGCCATCGGCCAGCAGAACGCCTGCGTGCACGAAGGCATACACGCCACCTTTGCCGACCTGGAAGGCTGCAAGCAGAGCGCCTGGTTCCATGAGGGCGGCAACACATGGCTGCAAGGCGAGGCCGAACTGGCCAAGAGCGGCAAGACGCCTGAGAGCATGGGATTCCTGAGTGCAGGCAACATGATTGCACCGTTCATGCCGATTGAGTGCTACAGCGGCTGGCTGCTCGACGACTCGTTTGGCGGCCCGTCGGCCGAAGGCGTCAACATGTATGGCGGCAGCGGCCAGATTTGCACCTGGCGCAACCTGCTGGGCGGCGTGCAATATGGCGAACTGTTCCCCCACTTCCTGAGCGAAATCATGGGCCGTGGAAGCATTGCCTGGATATGGCGCTACTGCAAGGGCCGCGTGCTGGAGGGCATGGCCGACTCGCTGGGAGAGAAACAGATGCGCCACCTGATCATGGAGTACCGCGCCCGCCAGGCCATGATTGACGTGGGACAGTGGAGCAATGCCTGTCGAAAGCTCATCAACGACAACTGGCTTGTGAACATTGAGCAGGAGTGGAGCCCTTACTGGAAGAAAGTGGAACCATGGAAAGCCACACCCTATGCCAACATGTATGCCTGCGACGAGGTGGACAGCGCGCGCTGGTGGCGACCGGAATGGCGCACCACACCCGGCTGGAGTGGTGCCAATCAGGTGCCGCTGCACGTGAGCGGCAACATTGGCGACATCATCAGCCTGCACTTCAAGCCACTGGGCAAGAACATGGTGTGCATGCTGTGCTATCGCACCAAGCAGGGACGCCTGTTCTACTCGCAGCCCGTTGAGGGCGAGGGCGACGTGGTGATGCAGCTGCAAGGCAAGCCGGCCAACAACGTGGTGATTGCCGTGGTGTGCAACACCGATTATATATATAAAGGAGAAGAGACCCGGAAACAGCACTTCGACTACCGCCTGCGCATGGACGACAACATCTATCGCCCGGCCAAGGCACAGCTGAAGTGGTATGAATATCGCAACACCATACGCGACAACGACTTCATCAACAGTGGCATCGAGACAACCGAGGTGGCCCAGTCGGCCCGCTTCGCCATCGAGCCCGAACGCACCGTGCTGAACCGAGGACAGAGGGTGGGGCTGCACTTCACTGCCGCCTCGCAACTGCAAGTGCAGGTGAGGCTGTGCAGCATGACGGGACAGGTGGTCTATGCACAGAGTTTCATGCGCGACGGCGACTTCAATGTTCCGGCCAACATGGCCCCCGGCTACTACGTGATGCAGGGCATCAACGGGCGCGAGGCTGCAAGCGTGAAGGTGCTGGTGAGATGAGCATGAGAACCCCCTAAAAAAGAAATAACCTAAAGACAACATAATTATGATGTTCAACGTACCAAAGAGAATGGGCAAGCCGGTGTTTTTCTCCATGCTGCTGATGCTGGGGAGTGCCGGGCTCTTTTCGTCGTGCAGCGAAGACGAACTCTACGAAGAGCCGTCATGGCTGGGCAACTCCATCTATGACCGGCTGAAGGAAGACGGCAACTTCAGCTACACACTGAGACTGATTGACGACCTGGGCCAGACCGACGTGCTCAGTCAAACGGGCAGCAAAACGCTGTTTGCTGCCGACGACGCAGTCTACAACAAATTCTTCAGCAACAACGACTGGGGCGTAGCGAAATATGAAGACCTGTCGATGGCACAAAAGAAACTGCTGTTCAACAGTTCGATGGTGAACAATGCCTACCTGATTGAACTGCTGAGCAACGTGAGCGGCCCCAAGCCCCTGCAAGGCCAGTGCATGCGCCGCCCCACGGCTGCTTCGGTGTTCGACTCGGTGTCGCACATTGCGCCCAGCGAGATGCCTCCCACCAAATACTGGCAGAAGTTCATTGACAACAACGAGAGCATTGTGCTGCTGCGCGACAACACCACAAAGCCCATGATTCACTTCCTGCCATCGTTCATGCAGAACAACAAGATTACCGACGAGGACCTGAGCATCCTGACCAACGGCGTGAGCAACTCGGTGAAAGACTCGTGGGTGAACGGCAAGAAACTGGTTGAGACCGACATTACCTGCAAGAACGGCTACATTCACAAAGTAGACGGACTGACCACTGCTGCCGAAAACATGGCAGAGATTGTGCACAGCCACCAAAACATGTCGCGCTTTGCCTCATTGCTCGACCGCTTCTCGGCCCCGTTCTACGACGAAGGAGCCACCAAGGAATACAACCGTCTTTACAAAAACGAAGAGAAGGTCTACACGCTGAAATACTTCTCGCAAACGAGCAACACCGCCGAATATCCTGGTTCTACGGGCGGCGAACTGGTCAACGATCCCGACGGACAGCCCGTTGAAGCCACACTGGCATTCGACCCGGGATGGAACCAGTACATGTATAGCAACACATCGGGCCGCGACCTGCACTACGATGCAGGAGCATTGCTGGTGCCTTCGAACAAGGCGCTCGACTTCTGGTGGAACCACGACGGCGAAGGACTGAAGGACATGTACCAGTCGTGGGACCGCGTGCCCATGAAGGTGCTGGTGAAGATGCTCGACATCGACCTCATTCGTTCTTTCACCGAAACGGTGCCATCGAAGTTCAAGAACATTGTGGACAACACCAACAAGGTGCCCATCGGCATCACCAAGGAACACGTGGACAGCTGCTTCATGGGATGCAACGGTGTGGTCTACCTGCTGAACAAAGTGTTCACGCCGGCGGCTTACTCGTCGGTTTCGTTCCCTGCACTGGTCAACGAGAACACCATGAACGTGATTTACTGGGCCATTGAGAAACTGGAGTTCGAACCCTACCTGAACTCCATGGACTCTTACTACAGCCTCATCATTCCCACCAACACGGCCATGCTCACCTACATTGACCCCTGCACATACGGCAACACCACTTCGGTCTTGTATGAGTTCTACTGGGATCAGGAAAAGAACACGGTGGGAGCACACCGCTACAACTACGACATGGCCACCAAACAGAAACTGGAAGGCGAACTGACCGACCCGCAAGCTGGCGGCGACCTGATTCAGAACCGACTGCGCGACATGCTGAACAACCTGATCATCATTGACAGTCTGGAAAGCGGACACACCTTCTACCGCACCAAGGGCGGTAGCATGATCAAGGTGGAGAATGCCGGCCAGGACAACGTGATGACCATTGCCGGCGGCTTGCAGCTTGAGCAGAACAGCCCCATCACAGTGAAAAAAATCTACGACCAGACACGCTCGGGCAACGGAAAGAGCTATGTGGTGGAAGACCAGTTGCCACTGAGCAGCCGACAGTCGCTCTACAGCATCCTGAACGGAAAAGACGAGTGCAACAAGTTCTTCGACCTGCTCTCCAAGGGTGGCAAGGACAACACGCTGCTCAAAGCCAGCATGGGTGCCTACACCTGTGCCGACTATAACTGCTCGCTTTTCGATGCCTATAACTACACAGTCTACGTGCCTGCCAACGAGCAAATCGAGGCAATGCACAACAATGAACAGTTGCCCTACTGGAGCGACTTCGAAGCACTGAGCGACACCAATGGCGTGTGGCGCCCCATTGCCAAGAACGCTGCCCTGCTGAAGCAGGCCCGCACGTTGGTGGCCAACCGTATCATGAATTTCGTGAAATACCACATTCAGGACAACTCGGTGTTCATTGGCGGCGGCGAGACCATCAACAACGTGAAATATGAGACGTCGACGCTGAACCCCAGGAACAAGCGTTTCTACAGCATCACCGTGACGGCCGACGACAACAATCTGACCATCAAAGACCAGCAGAAGAACACCCGCCATGTGGTGAAGAGCAACAGCCTGTATAACCTGATGGGACGCGAATACTGGATTCAGAATGCCAAGAACCCCAACCACACGGAAATGCTCTACAACGCCAGCGACGTGGTGGTGCACCAGATCGACGGACCGCTGCTCTATGACGAGTCGCAGCTGACGAACTGGAAGGACGAGGTGAGAGAGGCCTGCGGACTAACGAAGAATGAAGAATGAAGAAAGAAGAACAGCTATGAAAAGAAATAGATTTCTAACACCCAGCAAATGGTTCATGACCACGACGGTCTTCATGATTCTTTGCACATTATTCATTAGCCCGGCAAAGGCACAACAGATTTCGGTCATTCACGGAACCGTGACCGACGAATATGGCGAAGTAATGGGTGCCTCGGTGTGCGAGGTCGACGGAAGTGGACGTATCATCGAAGCCACCATCACCGACGTGAACGGCAACTTCTCCATGAAGATACGCAATCCCAAGGACAAGGTGCGCTTCAGCTACGTGGGCTGCAAGACACAGGTGCTGCCCATCAACAAGTCGGAATATCGCATCAAGATGGTTTCGCAAACAAGCATCAAGGAAGTGACCGTCGTTTCGAAACGCAGACTGAACAGCGGCGGTCTGGCCATCCCCGAACGCGAAATATCATTTGCCACACAGACCATCGACATGAAGGAGTTCGAGGGTTTGGGACTGACCACCGTTGACGAAGCACTGCAAGGACGCATCGCCGGCCTTGACATCGTGGCCAACTCAGGCAACCTGGGCGCTGGAACCACCATGCGACTGCGCGGTGCCTCGTCGGTGAGTTCACTCACCAATGCCAACCCGCTCATTGTGGTCAACGGAAACACATGGAATGTCGACATGAACAACTTCGACATTACCAACGCCAACGACGAGCAGTTTGCCCAATTGCTGAACGTGAACCCTGAGGATATTGCCTCGATCACAGTGCTGAAGGATGCTGCCGCCACGGCCATCTACGGTTCTCAGGGTGCCAATGGTGTCATCGAGATTACAACCAAGCGTGGCAGCAGAGGTGCTCCAAAACTGACTTACTCGCTGCGACTCACTGGCACCTACCAGCCCAAAGGCTACAAGATGCTCAACGGCGATGATTACACCATGCTGCTGAAGGAGTCCTACTTCAACCCTGAACAGAACGATGCAGCATCAGACTTGCGCGAACTGAACTACGACCCCACTTTCTCGGAATATGAGCAGTACAACAACAACACCGACTGGGTGGATGCTGTGACCCAATGGGGATTGCGCCAGAACCACTACCTGTCGGTGACAGGTGGCGGCGAGAAAGCAACGTTCCGCATTTCAGGCGGCTACGACCATGAAACAGGTTCGGTCATTGAGCAGAAACAGAATCGCTTCTCTACCCGTGTGGCACTGGACTACTACGTGAGCGACCGCATCAAAATTTCGACCAACTTCGCCCTGACCTACACAAACACCAAAAGAAACTATGACGACCTGCTTGCCATTGCCTATCACAAAATGCCCAACATGAGCATTTACGAGCAGGATCCACTCACGGGCAAAGACACCGATAAATACTACACCATGCTGCAATCGGCCCCATCAGTATTCGACGGCGACCAAAAGAGCTATGTCAACCCAGTTGCCTCGGCCCACATGGCTAAGTTCGACGACCGCACCTATGACATTACGCCCGAACTGGAACTGAACTACCACCTGCTGGGACTCGACGATGAGCATCATCAGCTGAACTGGCAGGGGCGTGTCTACATGAACATCTTCAACGAATATGTGGACAAATTCTATCCCAAGGAACTGGTCACCGTGGCATGGAACAACGGCGTAAACAATGCCAATACAGGCAGCACGAAGAGCGTAGCCTTCAACACCAAACAAACGCTGACGTTCATTCCGCATTTCAACAACAAGGACCATGCGCTGATGGCCATGGGCCGCTTTGAGCTGACTTCTGGCAGCAGCAATGGTCAGAGCACCGACGCCAACATGCTACCTTCGGGCGGCATCGTGAATCCTGTGGCAGCCGGACGTGTAACGGGCATGAACTCCAACTTCAGCCAGTGGCGCTCCATGTACTACACCTTCTCCACTCACTACGCTTTCAAGGGCCGCTATATGGTCGACTTCTCGCTGCGTGCCGATGGCACGACCAAGTTTGGTCCCGACCGACGCTGGGGCTACTTCCCCGCCGTGTCATTGCGCTGGAACATCGTGGATGAGCCCTGGATGGAGAAGACCCGCAGCTGGCTATCGATGCTGGCCGTTCGTCCCAGCTGGGGACGCGTGGGCAACCAGCCCAACAGGGACTACCTGTACGAAAGTATCTACAGCAGCGACACCAAATATCTTGACATGGGTGCCATGAAGCCCGACAACATCCGACTGACCGACCTGCGCTGGGAAACAACAACCACCTGGGACGTGGGCGTAGACCTGGGTTTCTTCGACGACCGCGTGACCCTGCAAGCCGAATGGTATCATTCCACTCGCCGCGACATGCTGATGCCCAACGTCAGCATTCCGTCAAGCACCGGCTACTACACCCAGGCTTACCACAACACAGGTTCTATGCGCAACATTGGTTGGGAGCTGAACCTGAACACCAATAAACTCATCCGAAAAGGAAAGTTCTATGCCGACGTGAACTTCACATTCGGCAACAACCAGAACGAAATCCTTACCATGGACGAGACAGTTCTGAACTCGCTCAACTCTGAATTCCATTATGAAAACCGCGAAGTTCTGCAGCGCGTGCAACTGAACAACCCCTTCGGTGCCATCTATGGCTTCCGCTACAAGGGCGTCTACGAATACCAGTTTGAGACCTTCAAGAACATGACGCCACAAGAACGGCTCGACTTCGTGGCAGAAGGCCACACTGCACCATTTGTGCTGAGCGAAACGGGCGAGATTGTTGTCGACGACAATGGCGACCCTGTGCACATGATCTACAACTATTCGCACGACGGAACTGGCAAGAACCATGAATTCAAGGGAGGCGATGCCATCTACGACGACGTGAACCACGACGGACAGATCAACGCGCTCGACATTGTCTACCTAGGTTCTTCGCTTCCCAAGCTGACGGGTGGATTCGGCTTTACGCTGAATTACGGCCGTTGGAAGCTGAACACCCAGTTCAACTACCGCGTGGGCAACAAGATTCTGAATCTGGCCCGACTGGATGCAGAAGCCATGACCAACAACAACAACCAAAGCAAGGCCGTGAACTGGCGCTGGAGAAAAGAAGGCAACCAGACCAGCATACCGCGTGCCATGTATGGTTCAACGAGCAACTACAACACGCTGGTGAGCGACCGCTTTGTAGAGAACGGTTCGTTCCTGCGTCTGAACTACCTGCAGTTGTCCTACTCCTTCGATCCCAAAGTCATCAAGAAGGTGCTGGGCATCGGACGCCTGAGCTTCTATGCCAGTGCCAACAACCTCTTCATCCTTACCAAGTACAAGGGTGTTGACCCGGAGGTGAGCTATGGAGGCTATGGGGCATCTGTCGACGGAGGCCAGACGCCACGCTCAAAGTCCTACACCCTGGGCCTTACAGTTGACTTCTAAGAAGATGTAAAATGAAGAATAACGTAAAAGAACAGAGTATGAAACACAATATTTTTTCTACATTCAGGCTGTTTGTTTTTTACATCCTGACGGCAGCACTGACAGGTTGTTCCGACTTTCTCGAAATAGAACCACTTGAAACCATCGTGCTGGGCAAATACTGGAATGAAGAAGCCGACGTGAACGGTGTTGTTTCGGGCTGCTATTCATCCATGCAGTCGCAGGAAGTGGTCAGCCGCTTGATGGTATGGGGCGAATTTCGTTCCGACAACATCGTTGGCGGCAAAAACTTCGAAAACGATGTCAACATAGCCAACATCTTCAAGGAGAACATCAACGCCAGCAACACCTATGCGAAATGGGGCGACATCTACAACATCATCAACCGCTGCAACACCGTTATATATTATGCACCACAGGTGGCCGAAAAAGATCCCAGCTACACCCAAAGCAAACTCAACGCCACGGTGGCTGAAGTATCGGCCTTGCGCGATTTGATGTACTTCTATCTCATCCGCACATTCTGCAACGTTCCTTTCTCAACAGAACCGTTCTTGGACGACAATCAGCAACTGGCTCAGCCAGCCATGCCATTCAACGACATTCTGGACCAACTCATTGCCGATCTGGAACAGAAGCAGAACATGGCAGTGAAGCACTACCCATCAAGCAAGACATTCTATCAGCACGGGCGCATCACCCAAGATGCCATTCATGCCCTGCTGTGCGACATGTACTTATGGAAGCAAGACTACAAGAATGCTGTGCGCTATGCCGACATGGTCATTCAGTCGAAGCTCGACGAACACGAACTGGAGGCAAAGAAAAACATGTCGGCTTCCATCCTGGGCAACGACCAACTGATAGACGGATTTCCACTCATCAGCGACAAGCTCAGCACAGGAAACTATTATGGAAACGCCTACAGCAACATCTTTGGAAGCGGCAACAGCAGCGAAAGCATCTTTGAGCTCATCTACATGAACGACGACAACATGCTGGCCAATGGTTCCATCAGCCGGTTCTATGGCAACGCCACAACTTTCCCCGGATTGGTCAGACCAGCCGATTTTATCGGTACGGACATCAGCGACGAGAAATTCAGCGTGTTCCAAACCAAATACGACAGCCGGTTCTATGAAAACCTGCAACCCGTGCAGGGACAATCCAACACTTACGGCATCAACAAATACGCATTTTCTTCTGCCACCATCAACTTGGGAAAAGCAGAACTGCAAGGCGCTTATGGTTCTGCCTATGCAGCCGACCTCTGCCATGCCAACTGGATTGTCTACCGACTGAGCGACGTGATGCTGATGAAAGCCGAAGCACTTGTGGAAATGGTAGACACATCGGCAGCAGGAAAGCAACAGGCCGACACGCTGCTGAAGCAAGCCTTCGAGATTGTCAACGCCATCAACAAGCGCAGCAACTGCTCTTCGGGAAGCAAGGACCTGGATTTCAACAACTACAGCACGAAGTCGCTCATGCAAGCACTGGTTCTGGAAGAGCGCCAGCGAGAACTCATGTTCGAAGGCAAACGCTGGTACGACCTGGTGCGCAAAGCACGACGCGAAGGCAGTACTGACTATCTTGTTGGAACCGTATCGCGCAAAGGTTCCAGCGGTGGCACCGCCATTTCCAGCAAACTGGCCCGAATGGAATCCATCTACTGGCCCTATCACATCGACGAAATGAAGGTGAATCCCTACCTGATACAGAACCCGGCCTTTGGCAGTGGTGAAGACAGCAGCATTGAACGCACCAAATAATTGAGAACACTAAAAACGACCATCGACAATTATGACTACCAAACTATTTCACATATTCTGCAGTTTCCTTGCCAGTTGCGGCATAGCCTTGATGCTGACAGCCTGCAGCGACGAGCCCGACTCATCTAATTTCTACACCTTCAAGGGGCAAATGATGAGCGAGTACCTGAAAAGTCATGAAAACTACAGCGACTTCACTGCCCTTGCCGAACGCACGGGAATGATGAAGCTGCTGGCCACCTACGGTGAATACACCTGCTTCGTTCCCACCAACGAAGCCATGCAGAACTATCTGAAGAAGAAAGGACTGAGCAGCATTGAGCAACTATCGTTCGAAGATTGCGACACTTTGGTGCGCACACACCTTGTTAAAGATATGTACACCACAGCCGACATGAACGACGGTGTGCTTTCCACGGCCAACATGAACCGCCGCTATATCGAGGTGAGCCATGGCTTAGACGAAGAGGGCAACGGTGTGGTGTTCTTGAACGGCACATCCCACATCATATTTGCCCTGCAAGATGACTCTGTGGAAAACGGCTTTGTGCAGCCCGTGAACGAAGTGCTCGAAAGCAGCAACCGCATGGTGCTCGACATGATGCTGCAAAACCCCAACATCAGCATCTACTCCAACGCCCTGAAGCAGGCTGGCTTCAGCGAAGCGCTCTACCAATACCGCGACGAAACATGGGAAAAGGAGAAGGCCAACTATCCGCGTATCCGGTACACGTCGCACGTAAACAAGGAAACGGCAACCGTGCCCGACGAGAAGCGCATTGGCTTCACCATCTTCGTGCCCACCGACTCGGTACTGGCCGAAAAATACGGCATCACTTCGGTGGAACAGCTCTACAACAAGGCATGCGAAATCTATGACGTAATGTATCCTGAAGATGCCAACGCCGAATATCACGATTTCGCCCACATCACTCATGAGAAGAATCCCCTGCACCGCTTCCTGGCCTATCACATCCTAACACGCGACGTCAAAGGCTGGAACTGGATTACGCCCTATAACGACATTGGCATTGAGACATCGGCCATGAATCCCGTTGACTGGTATGAGACCATGCTGCCCCACACCATGATGAAGTTTGAACGCCTCACCGTGCGCAAGTGGTCGGGAGGCAGCACCGTGGGCCAGCGCTACATCAACCGCCGGTATGACGATGATTTCCAGATTTACGGAACCCTCATCCGCCCCAGCGTGGAGAAAGAATACAAACAAGACGCCCTGAATGGCCGCTATTTCTACGTTGACGACATTTTGGCTTTCGACGAGCAAACGCGCGACGAGGTCTTCAACTGCCTCATCCGCATGGACTTCTCGACCGTGTTCCCCGAGCTCATGACCAACGACATCCGACTGAACCAGCGCAACAACGGCGTGAAGAACCAAGACCCCGACTATGACGAAACGGGCAAGTATGGCCGGAACTACTACTTCCCCAACGGCTATCTCGATGGCGTCACGCTGAACGAGGGAGGTCTGTTCGTCTACCGCCGTCCGCACGACTGGTACGACAGCTATGAAGGCGATGAAATGAACCTATTCAAAGACTTCGACTTCACCTTCCGTCTGCCCCCCGTGCCTTACGAAGGCGACTGGCAGATTCGCATTGGCTTTGCAGCCGAGCCCACCCGTGGCGTAGCCCAGATCTACTTCGACGACAAGCCACAGGGCATTCCCCTTGACATGACGAAGAATCTGAACGACGCTTCCATTCTGGGTTCCAACTGGAAAGCCGACTACAACAGCATGTCGGCCCTGGAACTGTCTACCGACCAGAAGGAACTGAAGAACAAAGGCTACTACCGTGGTCCCACCGGCGGCTACCATTACCCCTACGGTGGCGGCAACGACCACGTCTACTTTGCCCGTCAGCCACACACCTACCGCATGGTGCTTTGCACCGCCCACATCAATCCAGAAGAAGACCACTATCTGCGCATACGCTGCGTGTCGGCCAAGCAGGGCAACGACAACGAGTTCATGCTCGACTTTCTGGAGCTGGTGCCCAAGACCGTCTACGGTGTGACCGATGAAGGCTCAATGGAAAGCATGCTTTAAGTGTCACAGTGCAAATGAACAACGAATAACGACAATAGAATCATGATGATCAACATTCAAGAATACATCCGCCGAGCTGGCTCGTTCTGTGGCATTGCCGCAGCAATCACAGCAGCAGCCCTCACTTCGTGCAGTGACGACTGGAACGACCACTACGACGACGCCACCTCCGGCGCAGGCAACGGTTCGCTGTGGCAGGCCCTGTCAACGCAAGACAACCTGAGCAACTTTGCCAGTGTGGTGAAAGCATGCGGCTACGACGCCATGCTCAACGGCAGTCAGACCTATACCGTCTTCGCCCCCGACAACAACGCTCTTTCGAAAGACGAGGCCGACCAGTTGATAGCCAAATTCCAGCAGCAGGAGACCAACGGAGTGCGCACAAACGAGAACACCGTTGTGCGCCAGTTTCTGCAGAATCATATCGCCCTGTACAAGAATCCCGTCTCGTCGCTCACCCACAAGACCATCACTTTGATGAACGGCAAGTATGCAGAACTGACAGACAGCACCCTTGACGGGCACCGCATTCTGACGAGCAACGCCCTCTTCGGCAACGGCCTGCTCTTCAGTTTAGGCCACACCATGGACTACACGCCCAATGTCTTTGAATATCTGGGCAGCGATCCTGAGCTCGACAGCGTCTATCAGTTCCTTGACAGCCATAGCGTCTACGAGTTTAATGAAGCCAAAAGTGTTCCAGGCGAAATCATTGATGGCGTGACCCACTATCTCGACTCCGTATCTCAACTGCGCAACGATCTGCTTTCCACCTTCGGCCTCATCGATTCAGAAGACAGCACCTACTGGTTCGTGGCTCCCACCAACGCCGAATGGAAGCGCCTCACGGCCGAATATGAGCCCTACTTCAACTACCCCAACAACGTGGCTCATCGCGACTCAATGGCCTACACCAATGCCCGCAAAAGCATTGTATGCGGAGCCTTCTTCAGCCGCACCAGCAATCCCGATGCAGCCTTCCAAGACTCTGCCGTTTCCACTCAGGCCCTGCCAGCACGATTGCGCATGCTAATGAATCAGGAAGACAACTATTACATCTATTACAAGCCATTCGAGCAGGGCGGCATTTTCCATGGTACAGAAGACATTGCATGCAGCAACGGCCATGTGCGCAAGGCGTCGCAGTTCAACATTTCCAAGCTGAGCACCTTTGTACAGAGCAACAAGGTCGAAGCCGAAACCATGCAATATCAAGACACCATTATCAATGCCATTGAACCGCTGACCGACCGCGAGATTCCATCGAACAATCCTTTCTACGGAAAAGTGTCGGGCAACACCTTCGTCGAAGTTGTCCCCTCAACGCCCGACGCCAGCGTGCAAGTGGTCTACGAGCTGCCCAACCTGCTGTCGTCACTTGAATACGACATCTACGCCGTTTTTGTTCCTGCCACAGCCTTCGACACCTTAGACGTGGCAGAGACAGAGAAGCAATGCCGCGTGCGCTGCGTACTGCGCTACCCCGACCAGAACGGTCGCGAGTCGAGCCGCCGTTTCCCACGCAACATCAATGTGAACACCGCAGCTGTCGACACCGTGAAACTGGTTTCTGCCGCTCAGATTCCCACCTGCACCTACGGTCTGACCGACGCAAAGGCAAAAATCGAGATACAATCAGGCACCAGTGGTGCAACCTTGCGCCTCGACTGCATCATCATCAAGCCCAGCGAGCAGGAAGCCACCAATCAATGAACCCCATTCAAACACAATATGAAAAACAAGTTCGACATGAAAAGATATATCGTCTTCAGTCTTTCACTCCTGCTGCTTGGCAGCATGCCACTGGCAGCACAAGAAGATGAAAGCGACGAGGCCAGTACGCCCCAGAAGGAGCGCACCGAGAAGCCCCGAAAGCAGTATCCCACTCGCGAGGTGAAGGGCCGTGTGATAGATGCCACCACCAACCAGCCCCTGGCTGGTGCCATGGTCAGTGTTGCCGAGATTGACGGCTACAGCGTTCTGTCGCACGACGACGGCACCTACGAGCTTCGAGTGCCCTTGATAGCCACCTCGTTGTCAGTGAAAGCCCCCGACTACAACCTGGCGCGCATTGGCCTGGCCTCTGGCGAACTTCAGCGCGAGGTGCGTCTTTATCCGTCAACCTTCAGCAGCGATTATCAGTCGACTGCCAACGTCACGGCCTCGCACCACGCCTCCGATTTCCGTTTCTCGCCAGCCGTCAGCATCGAAGACGAGATTCAGAAGCACCTGGGAGCACAGGTACACACCACCATGCGCAGCGGCACCCCCGGTGTGGGCGGCGTCATGTTCATGAACGGTCTGGGCTCGCTCAATGCCAACGCCCAGCCCCTCATTGTGGTCGACGGGGTCATCTTCGACCAGCAATATTCGCGCACTACGCTCCACGACGGTTTCTACAACGACATACTGAGCAACATCAGTCCCACCGACATCGAAAGCGTTGAGGTGCTGCGCAACGGAACGGCACTCTACGGAGCCAAAGGTGCCAACGGCGTGATTCTCATCAACACCCGTCGCAATCACTCCATGGCCACTCGCATCACAGCCAGCATTTCGGCAGGCGTGACGCTCGAGCCCCGCTATCTTGACATGATGAATGCCTCGCAGTACCGCAGCTATGCCAGCGACCTGCTGCAAACCACCAATACCACCATCAAGGACTTCAAGTTCCTGAACGAATCGCCCACCTATTATTATTACCCCCAATACCACAACAACACCGACTGGAAGGACTACGCCTATCGCACTGCCTTCACCCAGAACTACAGCATCAACGTGGAGGGTGGCGACGACGTGGCCGACTACAACCTGTCGCTGGGCTACATCAACGACAAGAGCACGCTGAAGTACAACTCCATGAACCGTCTGAACATCCGTTTCAACTCCGACATTCGCCTCACCCGACGCTTCAGCATGCGTTTCGATGCCTCGTTTGCCAATCAGACCCGCAACCTGCGCAACGACGGAGCACCGGAAAACTACACCGAAGGCACGCCCACATCGGCAGGCTTCCTGGCCTACGCCAAGAGTCCCATGCTCAGTCCCTGGACCTTTGCCAACGGCCAGATTCGCAACGGCTACACCGACGTGACCGATGAGAGCTATCTTGACGAAGCCCTTGCCGACTATGCCAACTACAACTACAAACTGGCCAACCCACTGGCCATCAACGAGTATGGCGATGCTGAGAACAAGAACCACTTTGAGAATTCGATGATCAACATTGCCGTGACGCCCAAATACCAGTTCACCCCCCACCTGGCACTGAGCGAGCACTTCAGCTACAACCTGGTGAACACCAACGAGAAGTTCTATATTCCCCTGAACGGCGTGCCGTCCTACTATGTTTCGAGCGTCAATGCCTACTGCGAAAACGAGGTGCGCTCCATGGCAGGCAAGCAGAACTCCGTCATGAGCGACACCCGTCTGGCATGGAAAAACCGCTACAATGCCCATGAAGTGAGTCTCTTCGGCGGTGCCCGTTTCAATTGGGAGACCTACACGCTCTCTTCGCAGCTGGGCTACAACACCACCAGCGACAAGATGCCTGCCGTGAGCTCCACCCTCGACCATGCCAAGCCCTCCGGCTCTTCCGACAATTGGAAGAACATTGTGTGGTATGCACAGGCCAGCTACAACTACCTGCAGCGCTACTACCTGCAAGCCACGCTCACAGCCGAAACCTCGTCACGCTTTGGCCGCGATGCCAGCCATTCGCTCAAGCTATTCGAGGTGCCCTGGGGCATTTTCCACGGTGTGCAGGCTTCCTGGGTCATGACCAACGAGCCTTGGTTCTCACAGATTCCGGGCATTGACCACCTGCGCTTGCATGCTGGCTACGACGTGAGCGGCAACGACGACCTGGACTACCATGCAGCGCGCAGCTACTTCGTGTCGCACAACTTCCTGCAAAGTCTCTCAAGCCTGTCGCTCAGCAACATTGGCAACACCCGCCTGCAGTGGGAAACCACCACCCGACTGAACGCCGGTCTCGAAGGCCACTTCCTGAACAACCGCCTGAGCCTGCAACTGCAATACTTCCGCAGCACCACCGACCACCTGCTCATGCTGCAGCCCCTGCTCTTCACCACAGGCATGGAGCACAACTGGGCCAACAGCGGTGCCATGCGCAACGAGGGCTTCGATGCCACCATCGTGGCCAAGGCATTGGCCCTGAAAGATTTCCAGTGGGAGATTGGCGCCAGCATGGGCCACTACAAGAACAAAATCACCAAGCTGGCTGCAGGCAGCGAAGCCATCATCACCCCCGTCTACGGTGCCAACATCCTCACCCAGGTGGGCCAGCCCGCCAACCTGTTCTACGGGTTCAAGACCCAAGGCATCTTCAGCACCTCTGAAGAAGCAGCACAGTGCGGTCTGCAGATGCTGGCCGACGGCGTAACGCCCACCGCCTTTGGTGCCGGCGACGTTCACTTCTACGATCGCGATGCCGACGGCTTCATCAGCGACGGCACCGACGGCCTGGCCGACGACCGCGTGGTCATTGGCGATCCCAATCCCGACATCTACGGCAACATCTTCACCACACTGACCTACAAGCGCTTCAAGCTCGACATCAACCTGAACTACTCGCTGGGCAACGACGTCTACAACTACATGCGGCAGCAACTGGAGAGCGGTTCGCGCTTCATGAACCAGACCACCGCCATGGCCCGTCGCTGGCAGACCGAAGGCCAGCACACCGACATGCCCCGTGCCACCTTCCAGGACCCTGTGGGCAACTCGCGCTTCAGCGACCGCTGGATAGAAGATGGCAGCTACCTGAAGCTGAAGACCGTGACCCTGAGCTACACTCTGCCCCTCTACAGCACCTTCCTGCAGGGTTTCCAGTTCTGGATTCAGGCCAACAACCTGCTCACCTTCTCGCGCTACCTTGGTGCCGATCCCGAGTCGGCCATGACCTCGAGCGTCATTGGCCAGGGCATCGACCTGGGCCGTCTGCCTCAAAGCCGTTCGCTGGTGGCCGGAGTAAAGATCAACCTGTAGCGGAGACTAAACAATCAGGGAATCAAAAAAAGAATTTAAGACTGTCCGAATTATGAAACGTTTGAGCATTATCATATTATCTTTCACCACCATCCTGTTTTTCACGACCAGTTGCAGCGATTTTCTCTACGACGAGTCCGACCAGCTGATCTACGCCGAAGACCACGACCTGACGAGCGATGCCGACACGCTGTGGAACATGGCCGGCATTCTTAACAAGATGCAGGCCGTGGCCGACCGCACCATTCTGCTGGGCGAACTGCGCGGCGACCTTTCGGTCGTGACCGACAATGCCTCGTCCGACCTGCGCGAACTGGCCAACTTCAGCATCGGCGCCACCAACCAGTACAACCGTGCACGCGACTACTACGCCATCATCAACAACTGCAACTTCTTCCTGGCCAAAGCCGATACCGCCCTGCGCAACAACCGCAACGAGCCCATCTTCCTCAAGGAGTATGCCGCCGTGAAGGTGTTTCGCGCCTGGACCTACCTGCAGCTGGTGCTCAACTATGGCAAGGTGCCCTTCATCACCACGCCCGTGCTCAGCCAGGACGAGTCGGAAAAAGACTTCCCCCTGTACGACCTGAAGCAGGTGTGCCAGTACTTCATTGCCGACATTGCGCCTTATGCCGAAACCGAGATGCCCGGCTATGGCACCATTCGCAACACCAACTCCAAGTTGTTCTACTACCCTGCCTACGTGCTGCTGGGCGACCTGAACCTCTGGGCCGGCAACTACAAGGCCGCTGCTGAAAACTACTACAAGTACATCAGCACCCGCAACGGCCGCAATTCAGCCTACCCCATCACCACCAACAGCGTGCGCTTTGCCCGCAACGACCTGCGCTGGATGAGCATGTCAGACAGTTGGTCAGCCAGTTCTTTCGGCGAACTGTCGGAGGCGCTCAACAGCGGCGAGGTCATCACCGTGATTCCCGGCGACAGCCTGCCCTCAGAAGGCAACTACAGCCAGCTGCCCAACCTCTTCAGCAGCACCGAAGGCAACGAGTTCAAGGAGTCCATTCGCCCCTCGCAGGCCATCATCGACCTGTCTGCCGCCCAGAAATACTGCCAGCTCACCACCAGCGGCGACTACGTTTCGGCTCCGGGCAACCTCACTGGCTATCAGAAGGGCGACCTGCGCCTGCAAGCCGTCTACACCACAGCCGAAGGCAGTTCGATGATGTTCAACGGAAAGCGCATCGAGAACTACAGCGTCATTCAGAAGCAATCGTCGCGCAACGTGCACATCCTGCGCCGCGCCATGATCTATCTGCGACTGGCCGAAGCACTGAACCGTGCCGGCTACCCGCGCTTTGCCTTCGCTATTCTGAAGACGGGTGTGAACAACCGCGTCATCGAAAACGACATCATCCCCAACTATCCGCCCGCCGAAGCCGACTTCCTGCGCTCGTTCAACTTCCCCAACAACGACTACGTGCTCGAGACGGCTGCCGAACAACCTACCGAGAACACCATGGGACTGCACTCGCGCGGCTGCGGCTATACCGCCGGCAACAACGACTACGTGTTCCCCGACGACTCGACCATCAGCGACTCGCTGGCCCGCCAGCAGTATCAGATGGAACAGGTGGAGAACCTCATCATGGACGAAAGCGCCCTGGAGCTGGCCTTCGAGGGGCAGCGCTTCTACGACCTCATGCGCGTGGCCCTGCGCCGCAACGACCCTGCCTATCTGGCCAACAAGGTGGCCCGCCGCAACGGCACCACCGACGCCACGCTGCAAAGCCTGCTCATGACCACCAGTAACTGGTATCTGAAGTTGAATCAGTAAACGCCCCCACTTATGAGACTCATCAGCCAACTCTCCCTGTGGCTCGTCGCCGGCATGCTCACCATCGGCACCGCACGGGCACAGAAGCGCATCTACATTCCCGAAGACCTGCGAGGCATGAACCTCGAAAGCGACACTTCGCAGTGGTGCTGGCAGCGTTCTGTCGAGACCCGCGACCTCATCTTCATGTGGGAGCGCGGCTTCGGAGCCGACCTGCAGTCGCCGCCCCAGCTGGAGGGCAAGCCCATGGCGTTCAACCTGAGCGTGCTGGCCAACCGCGTGCAGTCGTTCTACACCTTCTTCCGCGACACGCTGGGCTTTGTTCTGCCAGAACAGCCCTCGAAGACCGACCGCTATAAAATGATGGTCATGGTGACGTATTCGCTCGACGGAACGGCCTACGGCGGCACCTACGACGACTTCATCGGTGCGCTGTGGGTGGCCCCCAACCGCATACAAGACAAGACCATGAACTGCATGGCCCATGAACTGGGCCACTCCTTCCAGCTGCAGATTCCGGCCGACTCTGCTGGTCAGGCATGGGGTGGCAGCGGCTTCTACGAAATGACGTCGCAGTGGATGCTCTGGCAGGTGAACCCTTGGTGGCTGCGCGACGAGAACTACCACTTCGAAGCCTTCAAGGCGCTCACCCACAAAGCCTATCTGGCCATGGACAACATTTACCATTCGCCCTACGTCATTCAGTGGTGGAGCGACCTGCACGGGCGCAAGTCAATTGCCCGTCTTTACCGCGAAGGACGCATTGGCGAAGACCCCGTGATCACCTACAAGCGCGTCTACAACATGACGCAGGCCCAGTTCTGCGACGAGATGCTGCGCGGCTATCAGCACCTGGTGAACTTCGACTTCAACCATGCACGCGCCGAGACGCGCCCCTACGCCTGCACCTGGAGCACACCACTCGACACCCTTCCGGGCCGCTGGCTGCGTGCCAAGACCACGCTTCAGGACTACGGCTTCCACATCATCCCCCTGCCACAGGGGCGCCGCATCAGCGTGAAAGTGAGGGGAGAGCATCTGCGCTGGGCCTTAGTGGGCATCACCCCCGACGGCCACACCATCTACGGCGCGCCCGAAGCCTCTACGCTCAAGACGGGCAAGCAGGCTGTGGCCCGCCAGTTCCTGGTGGTCATGGGTGCGCCTGCCGAGCACCAGTCCCTGTACCGTCACAGCGAGGAAGGGCCTCAACAGGACGGAGAACCCAGACAGTATCCCTACGAGTTCCGCATCAATTAGGGCCCCGTTCTTTCGATTTTCAAGACAAAAAAATTTTTCAAAATAGAATCATCCCAAGGGCCATTTTGCTCCGCCATGCAAGTGCCCGTCTCCCCATCGTTTCGCAACGGAAGCCCCGTTGCGAAACTTTTTTATGTTTTTTTCAAGAAAACGCAGTCTTCCAGTCTCCAACCAAAGCCCCGTCAGGTCACAACGGAGGCCCCGTTGTGACTCAACGGCATTGCTATTGAACTGCAACGGGGCCCCCATTGCATCACAACGGGGCCCCTATTGCAACAGAGCCAAATGCCCATTTCCAAGCCAAGAATCGCAACATCCTAAGAATCAAAACTTTGCGCAACCCCCTTCAAAACTCAAAAATATCAGACCAAAGCAGGAGTTGGTGAATTAAAAACGATTCTCGCGAATGTTTTTTGAGCAGAATGGCCACATTTCTCCCAAGAAATATGTAACTTTGCGGACAAAACCCAATTAACGGTTCTGATGAAGCTAAAAAACCACCATTATACCGAGCAAGAACAGTTGTCAGAGTTCGACCTATGGATTACGCCATCCTTAGGCGACATGAAAAGCACCGACTCATGTTCGGCCATCATGAGAACATCACTCCTACTCATCATTCTCGGCCTCATGGGCCTGGTCAGTGGCAGCAGCGCCAAAGAGAGCTACCGGTATCGCAGCATCACGATAGACGACGGACTGACGTCGAACGCCGTGCGCAACATTGTGCAAGACGCCGACGGCTACCTGTGGTTTGGCACCGACAACGGCCTGTGCCGCTACGACGGCATTGGCGTGCAGCCCTACCGCATTGCCGAGAACGGGCCCAACCAGTATGTGTCGGCCCTGCTGGCCCACGACAGCCACATCTACGTGGGCACCGAGCAGGGAGTGTTCCGACTCGACCCCATCACGCCACGCTTTGAACGGCTGCCACTGGCCATCAGCACCACCGTGACCCACCTGGCAACCGACAAGGAAGGCCAGCTATGGGTGTCGACCAACGGCCAGGGCGTGTGGTGCTATTCGCTCAAGACCGGACAACAGCAGCACTACTCGCTGCCACACGTGAACGAAACGGTGGCCCAGGTGTTCATCGATGCCAACAACCAGGTGTGGAGCGTGAGCAACATGGCCCCGCAGAGCGTGAGCAAACTGAACCGGCTGCAGGGCCGTTTCGAGCCCGTCAGCCTGAACAGCAGCACCTACTACAACTCGCTGAGCATGCTGCAGACGCGCAACGGCCAGCTGTGGCTGGGCAGCTGGGAGCAAGGACTGCTGCTGATGCACAGCGACGGCCATCTGGAACAGGTGCTCAACCCTGCCACGCAGAAGATGGGCAGCCACATACACACCCTTTTCGAACGCTCCGACGACTGCATCTGCATTGGCTGCGACGACGGCATCATCTGCTTCAATCCCCACACTCGTGCGTGCAGCCGTCTGCTTCCGCTGCAAAGCCTGAGCGACCGCTTCGTCTACTCCATCGTGAGCGATGCCGAAGGAGGGCTCTGGGCCGGCACGTTCTATGGCGGCGTGGTCTACGTGTCGCCCGTCGACAAGCGTTTCAGCTCGTTCACTGCCGACGACGGTCTGGCAGGCAACGTCGTGTCGCGTTTCTGCGAAGACCGGCAAGGCCGCGTGTGGATTGCCAGCGACGACGGCGGACTGATGTGCTTCCTGCCCCAGACCCACACCTTTGCCAGCTATGCCCACCAGGCCGAGCTGGGCCACCAGAACGCCCACGCGCTGGCCCTCAAGGGCAGTCAGCTGTGGATTGGCACCTACACCAACGGCGTGTTTGTGCTCAACACCGACAATGGCCAGCTGCGCCACTACACCCACTCGGCCAGCACCAACAGCCTGGACGACAACAGCTCGTATGCCATCCTGCACGACAGCAAGGGCCGCACCTGGGTAGCCACGATGCAGGGACTGAACCTGTACAACCCCGTGACCGACGATTTTTCGCGCGTGGCCACCACGGGGGCACTCATCATCGACATAGACGAAGACCACAGCGGACACCTGTGGCTGTCTACCCAGGGAGGCGGCTTGTGGAAGCTGAACACCCAGACGCGCCAACTGCAGCAATACGCGAACAGCAAAGCCAATGCCCACTCGCTGCCCAACGACCAGGTGAACTGCGCCCATGTCGACGCAACCGGCCGCCTCTGGATTGGCACGCCGGCCGGCCTGTGCTACTACGATGCGGCCAAGAACCACTTTGTCAGGGCAACCAGCACCGAACACCTGGGCAACATCATGGGCATCGTTGAAGACCAGGACGTGCTGTGGCTGTCGACCGACCAGGGCGTGGTGCGCCATGAGTCCATGCAGCAGGAGCGTGCCGGACAGCGCTTCACCCGCCACGACGGTCTGGTGAGTCAGCAGTTTCAGCCCAATGCCTGTCTCAAGGCCAGCGACGGCCTCATCTATCTGGGCACCACCAGCGGCTTCAGCACCTTCTACCCCTATCAGATCAAGGCCAACACCGTGATGCCCCCCGTCTATATCACGTCGCTCAACATCCTGAACAGCAGCAAGCCCACGGCTGCAGGCGACCTGCCCATCGACCTGTCGAAGACCAAGGAACTGACGCTCGACTACGACGATGCCCGCATGCTGACGCTCTCGTTTGCCTCGCTCAGCTACTGCTCGCCCGAAAAGAACCAGTATGCCTACAAGCTGGAAGGCTTCGACCGCGACTGGAACTACGTGGGCAGCCAGCACAGGGCCACCTATACCAACATTCCTGCCGGCACCTACACCTTCTGCGTCAGGGCCACCAACAACGACGGCATCTGGTCGCCCCACGAAGCCACGCTGCGCATTGTGGTGCATCCGCCGTTCTGGTGGAGCTGGTGGGCCAAGCTGCTCTATCTGCTGCTCCTGGCCGCTGCCATCTGGTTCTACGTGCGTTTCAGACTGAAACGGGCTGAGGAAAGCCACCAGCAAGAGCTGCAACGCATTCAGGAACAGAAAGAGAAAGAGGTGCGCGAGGCCCGTCTGAACTTCTTCACCATGATTGCCCACGAAATCCGCACGCCCGTTTCGCTCATCATCGGACCCCTTGAGAAAATCAAGATCAAGAGCGACGAGCTGCGCATCATCGACCGCAATGCCCACCGCCTGCTCGAACTGGTCAACCAGCTGCTCGACTTCCGCAAGGTGGAACAGCAAAGCCTGGTGATGCACTTTGCTTCGCAAAACATCAACGAGATCATCCGCTCGGTGAGCGAACGCTTCAGACCCACCTTCGAGCAGGGCGGCAAACACTTCAAGGTGGTGGAACCCGATAGCCACTTCACGGCCATCGTAGACCGCGAAGGCGTGACCAAAGTGATCAGCAACCTGCTGACCAACGCCAACAAATACACCAAGTCGCGGGTGGAACTGAGGTGCGTGACAGAACCCGACGAGACCCACTTCCGCATTGAAGTGGCCGACGACGGTGTGGGCATACGCCCCGAAGACCGCCAGCGCATCTTTGCCCCCTTCTTCCAGGCACAGGACAACAAGCCCGGAACGGGCATCGGACTGAACATCGTGAAGAACATTGTGGAGCAGCACCACGGCACCATCAGCGTGGAGAGCGAGGTGGGCCAGGGGTCAACCTTCACCGTTGTGCTGCCCGTGGTGCAAGACCTGACCGCACAGCAGCCGACCACAGCAGAAGCCCCCCTCCCCATCGCAGCCGAAAACGACGAGCCAGAAAATGCCGCCACCACCCCCAACGCTGCAGAAGAAAGCACCGACAGCCAGCAGCAGGGCACGCTGCTCATCGTCGACGACAGCGACGACATGGTGGCATTCCTGCAAGCCCACTTCAGCCGCACCTACCACGTGCTCACGGCCAGCGACGGCATCGAGGCACTCGACCTGCTGGCCCACCACGAAGTGAGCATCATCATCAGCGACTGGATGATGCCACGCATGGACGGTGCCCAGCTGTGCCAGCACGTGAGACAGAATGCCCACACCAGCCACATTCCCTTCGTGATGCTCACGGCCAAGACCGACGACGGCTCGAAGACCGAAGGCATGAACGCCGGGGCCGACGTGTACATAGAAAAGCCATTCTCCGTGGAGTATGTCACGGCCTGCATTCAGAACATCCTGCAAATGCGCCACCGACTCATGCAGAAGTTCTCTTCGCAGCCTTGGGAGAACATGGCCCAGATGGCCAGCAACCCCACCGACAACGAGTTTCTGACAAAGATGAACGCACTGATCGAGGAAAACGTGGCCAACAGCGCCCTGAGCGTGAACTTCCTGGCCGAACAGCTCAACATCAGCCGCAGCGGACTCTTTGCCAAGCTCAAGTCGCTGGCCGACGTGACACCCAACGAAATGATTCAGGTGGTGCGACTGAAACGGGCTGCCCAGCTGCTGCTCGAAGGCAAGTACCTGGTGAGCGAGGTGGGCTACATGGTGGGATTCTCCAGCCCCAGCTACTTCACCAAGTGCTTCTACAAGCAGTTCGGAAAGAAACCCACTGAATTTGCCAAGCAACAACCATCTACAAACACATAAGAAAAACAGAGCTATGCGGTACACAGAATTAGGACACACAGGCATGAAAATCTCACACCTGGGCTTTGGCGCTTCCTCCTTGGGCAGCGTGTTTCGCGAAACCAATGAGAAAGACAGTTTTGCAGCCGTCGAAACTGCCATTGAAGGCGGCATCAACTTTATCGACGTGAGCCCCTACTACGGCCACTACAAGGCCGAGACCGTGCTGGGCAAGGCCCTGAGAAACATTCCACGCGAGAAATACTACCTGAGCACCAAGGTGGGACGCTACGGCAAAGACGGCGTGAACACCTGGGACTACTCAGCACGCCGCGTCACCGACAGCGTGTATGAGAGCATGGAGCGACTGGGCATTGACCACATCGACCTGATCAACGTGCACGACATTGAGTTCCAGGCAGCCCTGCCCGGCGGACTGCAGAAGGTGGTCGACGAGACACTGCCCGCCCTCGTTGAACTGCGCAGCAAGGGCGTGGTGGGCCATGTGGGCATTACCGACCTGCAGCTTGACAACCTGAAATGGGTGGTGGAACACACGGAGAAAGGCACCGTGGAGAGCATTCTGAACTTCTGCCACTACACGCTCAACGACGATGCGCTGGCCGACTATCTCGACTTCTTCGAGCAGCACGGCATCGGCATTGTCAATGCGTCGCCCCTGTCGATGGGCCTGCTCTCGCAGCGCGGCGTTCCCTCATGGCATCCGGCACCGCTGTCACTGGTGCAGGCCTGCCAGCGCGCCACACAGCACTGCACGGAAAAAGGCTACCCCATTGAACGGCTGGCCGTGCAATACTCGGTGAGCAATCCGCGCATTGCCTCCACCCTGTTCTCTTCGGCCAATCCCGAAAACGTGCGCCGCAACATTCAGTGGGCCAACGAGGAACCCGACTGGAACCTGGTGGACGAGGTGAAACACATCATTGGCAAAGAACAACGCGTGACATGGGCAAACTCATAATCGATGCGCACAGCCATCTGTGGCTGAAACAGGACACCCACGTTGACGGCAAGCGCATTCTGTCGCTGAAAAACGGGCGCAGCATCTTCATGGACGAAGAGGTGCAAATGCTGCCACCCTTCATGATCGACGGGCAAAACACGGCCGAGGTGTTCCTGTCGAACATGAACTATGCCCAGGTGGCTGCTGCCGTGGTGGTGCAGGAACTGATTGACGGTTGCCAGAACGACTATCTGACGGAGGTGCAGCAACGCCATCCCGACCGCTTTCTGTGCATGGGCATGGCCTGGAACCTGGACGAGGCGCAGCGCGTGGCAAGTGCCGGACTGAGGGGCATTGCCTTTCCCGGCCACCGCATGCACCAGCCACTGCAGGAGCTGATGCCCGTGTTCAAACTGATGGAAGAACGGGGCATGATTCTGTCGATGTGCCTGGCCGACGACGAAGCGCAGGTGGGCCAGATGGCCGAAGTCATTCAGGAATGCCCTGAGCTGAAGGTGGCTATTGGCCACTTCGGCATGCCCACCACGGCATCGTTCCGCAGTCAGGTGCTGCTGGCACGCCAGGGAGCCAACGTCATGATTGAGTCGGGCGGTATCACCTGGCTCTACCATCCTGAGTTCTACCCTTACCCCACCGCCGTGCGGCGCATCCGCGAGGCTGCCGACTGGGTGGGCATGGACCGGCTGATGTGGGGTTCGGACTATCCGCGCACCATCACCGCCATTACCTACCGCATGTCCTACGACTTCATTGAGAAGACAAAAGAGCTGAGCGCCGCCGAGAAAGCAATGTTTCTCGGCCAGAACGCTCAGCGGTTCTATGGCTTCGGGACACTGCCCGAACTGCCTTACATCAAAAACATGTCGGAATAAAGGCTGCGCCTGCTACAGCGTGACCTTGATTTTCTGTAGTGCCTGGTCGCTGCTCGAATTGCCAACCATCAGTTCGTAGGTGCCAGGCACTACGCGCATGGTATTGGTCTGCGCGTCCCAACCCTCGAAACTGCTGCGGGGCAGGTCGATGGTCACCGTTTGCTTCTCGCCTGCCTTCAGCGCCACCTGCCTATAGGCTTTCAGCGACTTCAATGGTCCTTCGGCGTCAGCCGTGCGGCGCAAGTACACCTGCACCGTCTCCACACCGTCGCGCTGGCCCGTGTTCTGCACGCTCACCTGCACCTGCTGGTTCTGAAAGACGGGCTTGCCAATCGCGAAAGTGGTGTAGCTCAGACCGTAGCCAAACGGGAACAGGGGTTGTCCTGTGTAATAGCGGTAGGTGCGGTTCTTCATGGTGTAGTCCAGGAAGTCGGGCAGTTCGTCGGTGCTGCGATAGAACGTCACAGGCAGTTTTCCGCTGGGGTTGCGCTTTCCAAAGAGCACATCGGCCAAAGCCAGACCGCCCTGCTCGCCATCATACCACCACTGAAGGATGGCATCGCACGACTCCGTCTCGGGCGTCAGTGCCATGGCCGAACCCGAACAGTTCACGAAGACGACCTTCTTTCCCGCCTTGTGCAGCATGGCCAGCACATCGCGCTGGGCCTGCGGCAACTCGATACTGGTGCGGTCGCCGCCCTTGAAGCCGGGCTCGCTCACCTTCATTTCCTCGCCTTCCAGGCTGGGCGATATGCCACCCACAAACACCACGGTCTCGGTGTTGCCCACCTGGGCCAGCAGTTCTTCGTGCGTGGGATTCACCTTTTTCTTGATGTCGAAGTTCAGGGCAGCGTAGCCCGTTTCCTGCACATAGTCAATCTGAACGTGATAACGCTGTCCGGCCTTCACCGTGAGCGTCTTCTGTCCGCCCTGAATACGGTGACGAACCTTCCAAATGTCAACCAGCGTGTCTTGATTCACAATGAGACGCAGTTTGTCGTCGCCACTGATGTCGAACAGCAGCGTTTCGTCCTGTGCAGCCAACAGCGTGCCTTCCAGGCGAGCCGAGAAGTTCTCAAGATTCACGCCCGGCGCAAAAACGGTGTTGCCACCATTGCTCAGCTTCACGCCCTGCCCCAGACTCACCACGGCTGCCGATTGTCCCTGCATATCGGTGTTGTTCCAGAAAGTGGCCTGCAGGCCCTTATTGCCAACAGGGTCGAGCAGTTGTCCGTAGCGACTCTCAAAGCCTTCGTTGCGCGTCAGGCCACATCCCTGCAAATATCTCACCTTGCCATTCGGGCTCAACTGGCTCACCATGTTCTGAATGCCCTCAAGCGCCGTAATGGTGCGCGTGGGGTAGCCGGCATAGTTGCCCCACATCATGACAGAGTCGTTGGCATTGGGCCCCATGACCACCACATCGCTGGCAGCCGAAAGGGGCAACACGCTGTTGCGGTTCTGCAGCAGCACAATGCTCTTGGCGGCCATTTCACGCGCCAACTGCTTGTGCTTGCAGGAGGCCACCACGCTGTCGGGAATCTGCGTCCAGCCGTTTTGCTCGTCGCTGTCGAAGTCGCCCAGTTCAAAACGGGCAATGAGCAGGCGGCGCAAACTGCGGTCAAGATCGGCCTCGCTGATGTCGCCACGCTTCACGGCAGCAGGCAGGTTCTTGTATTCCGAACCGCACTCCACATCGGTTCCAGCCAGCACGGCCTTGGCCGAAGCCTCCGGACCATCCTTGGCCACGTTGTGCCATTTGGGCAAGAAGTCGCGAATGGCGCCACAGTCGCTGGTTATCAGTCCGTCGAACCCCCACTCATCGCGCAGGATGTGCTGCTCATAGCGGGTCTGAGCACAGCATGCCTGACCGTCGATGCGCTGGTAGGCACACATCACCTCGGCCACCTTGCCATCCTGCACCAATGCTTTGAAAGCAGGCAGGTAGGTCTCCCAAAGGTCGCGCTCAGGCAGATTCTCGATATTGAAGGTGTGGCGATTCCATTCCGGACCGCTATGCACGGCAAAGTGCTTGGCACAAGCCAGCAACTTGCGATATTTGCTGACGCCCAGGTCTTCGCCCTGATAGCCCACGCCCTGCAGGCCACGCACCACAGCCAGCCCCATCCTGGTGGTCAGGAAAGGGTCTTCGCCGTAGGTTTCCTGGCCCCTGCCCCAACGGGGATCACGGAAGATATTGATGTTGGGGGTCCAGAACGACAGGCTTTGATAGCGCTTGATGTCGCCGTTCTGCTTGGCCTGACGGGCTTTTACGCGTGCTTCGTCGCTCACGGCAGTAAACACCTGGTGAAGCAGGGCATCGTCCCACGAAGCCGCCATGGCCATGGTGATGGGGAAGACCGTGGCAAAGCCATTGCGCCCCACACCATGCAGCGCTTCGTTCCACCACTGAAACTGCGGAATGCCCAGCCGCGCTATGGCAGGCGAAGTGTCCATCATCAGTTTCACCTTTTCTTCGAGCGTCAGTCGGCCCAACAGGTCGTCGGCACGTTGGGCTGCCGAAAGACTGGCGTTCTGATAAGGCAATTGCTCAGCAAGGGCCGTCGTGGCCGAGAAGACCAGGACGAGCAGGAAAGTAATAGTAGTTCGTTTCATCTTTTTCTGTATTGATATCCATGTAAAGCTATTTTGTAATCCATGCGAAGCGACATAAAGCCATCGGTGTTGCTCCTACAGTCCGGCACTGATAAGCGAACGGAACTGCTGAATGCCCTGATGATTGTTGTCGAGTGCTTCCACTTCTTTCAGGTAGTGCTCGGCGTGCTTCTTGTCGCCCATGCCATAGTGGCCCAAGGCCAGCATGTACTTGCAGTGTATCAGGTTCTTCATGTCCAAGGAGTCGTCCCAAATGAGCAGGTCGGGCAAGGATACGGCAAAGTAGTCCATTGTTTGCTTTTCAAACACATGCTGCTTGCCATAGTTTATCAGCTTGTAGAAGCGTCCGTTGGCCTCATCCTTGCGTCCCAGTTTCAGAAGCGCCATTCCCTGATAGAAAATCTTGTCGGGCTTGGCATCATTGTAATACATGGCAGCAGCAGGCTCCTGTGGCCCCTTTGTTGCTTCTTCCCAGCACGCATGGGCCTTTTCCTTCTGTCCAAGTGCATCGAAGGCAATGCCAAGGAGATAGTAGAAGTCGTTCTCCTGCGCTCCGTAGAGTTTGCCTTCGCCAAGATGGTGGGGGTAGTCCAAGCATTCGTTGAGCAGTTTGACAGCCCTCTCATATTCATGCTTCGTGAGCGCTTGCTTTGCCAGTTCCACACGACAAATCTGGTACTGTGTCGGCACCTTGCCTTCACCGCCTTCCCAGGGATGGAAAATGTGAGCATCAAGCTTTTGCAAAGCCTCATCGTAGCGTCCCACCTGATTGAGCAAGGTAATCTCTTCGAGCACAAGGTCGTCGCGACGCTGAACGAGCTGCGGGTATTTCTGCAAGAAAGCCAAACGCTCATCATGTGAGCGATGCAAGCGCTTGTAGAGCTGGTCCAGCTCCATCAGTGTGCGCTCGTCGTTTTCGTCGAGGCGGAAAGCACGCTCCATGCAGTCCAAAGCCTCCTGCTCACGGGCCTGCTTGTTGAAGCGCCCCAGCGCCAGATTGCGCCACACGGTGGGGAAGTTGGAATCGAGCTTTGCCGACAACTCCCAGTTCTCCATGGCCACGTCGTACTGCCGCTTGTCATAATAGAGACAGCCCAAGTAGTAAGGAGCACGGGCTCCATCAGGATTCAACTCCTTGGCCAGCGAGAGCACCACCACATCTTCCAAACGGTTTGGGAAACAATAGTCGGGACAAACTGTCTCGGCCTGCCGGAAACAAGCTGCAGCCTGATCGGCATGACCCTGGCAGAACTGGAACCAACCAAGATAATAAAGTGTCATGGGCGAAGCAGACTGCAACTCCTGGGCTACGGCGGGAATGGTCAGCACCTGTTCTGCCTCTTGCCACAAGCCAGCCTGTGCATAGTCGAGTGCCAGTTCGTGATAGTTATACACGTTGCCATGCATCATCTCCACCATCTGCTTCAGCACATTCTCGTCCTTTGTCAGCAGGTATTGCTCATAAAGGATGCCATAGTTGAAACGGTCGAGTCGCAGCGACTCCGCCATCCAGTCGTCACGCTTCGTGCTTAATGCGCCACCCAGACGCAGCACAGCGAGTTTTAATGCACGCGCCTTGTGGTTACAGCTATTAAAGACAAGGCAACGGTTCAATTCGTCGAGAGCATCGGCATAGCGGCCCTGCGCTGTACTGATGCAAGCTGCTTCGAAGTAGCCTGCATCTGCCCACGCCTTGTTCCATGTGGACTTCCAGAAAAGCTCATAAGATTCTTGTTGACGGCATTGAAACTTCAGACAAAGCGCAAGGTTGAAAAGTGCCTCGCCGTCATAGGGATTGGGATTGCGCTTCTGCCAAATCCGAACAGCTTTTCTCAGATACGGCTCCGCTTTGTCGAAACGACCACGTCGCAGATACCACAGTCCCGTCTGGTTCAGACAGCGCACATCATTGGGATCGCGACGCAGTGCCTCTTCATAATAATCGAGGGCCGACCATGTGGCATGACGGTATTGCTCAAGGTGAAGACCTGTCAGATAGAGTTGATCGTTGGTCTTGGTGTCTGTGGGCGAAAGGGCTGCCTCGGCAGCATCGGGAATAGGCCGTATCTCGTCTGGCTCGGCTTCCCACATGAGCAGGGGCACGGTTTCAAGGCGTGACTGGCTGTTTGACCGCTGAAGAGCCGGTTCCCTGTAAATGGCAAAGACGAGTTCGTCCTGTTTGACATCTTTCGCATCAATCTCTTCCATCAGCACCTCTTCGGGCGTCAGGGTCAGCGTTTTTTCATAATAGGATTCGGCCTTCAGCTTGTTGCGCAGCATCAGGCGGACAGTCTGCCTCGATGTGGCCAGCACCTTCAGCACCAACTGTCCTTCGCCGACCTCTTCTATATTCATCACAAAGTCCTTTGTAGCCTGCTTCACCATGCCAATCTCACGGTAGGGCATGAAGTACTGCACAAATTGTTTTTCCTCATAAGGCATCAGCCATGTGAAGTCGGGCTGGTTCTCAGTATAAACGCCCGCCATCAGTTCGATGTAGGGGCGGAAGCCCTCTCTCAGTTCAGCGTTCACAGTGCATCGCTCATCGTTGGACTGCGCTGTGTCTCGTCCGCAATGCCGAACTCTGGACACTGAATCTTGAACAACCTCGTCGGTCAAGTTGCGGTCCCACGCCCTTCCAAAGTCGCCATTACCCCACGTCCACTGTTTCTTGCCTGGTGAAAAAAGGTGACTGGCCACATGCAGCATACCACCATGGGTGTCGTTTTCATAGCCTCCCTCAAAATTATACTTTGAATTCACGGCCATGTAGCTCGTTGGAACATAAATGTTCTTGTAGTTTGAAATATCGACACCTGCCGAATAGTCCATTTTATAATAGGTGCCCGTGGCAATGGGAAACGATGACACGGCCCGTTTGCCATGGTCGAACACGGCATTCACATCGGGCGGAAACACGCTCTGATAGGCATCGTTCACCTCTACGGCCGGATTGGCCCACCAAAGGAAAGTCTGCGGCAACGGTGTGCGATTGCTCACACGCCCCTGAATTTCCAGATAGGCACAGCCTGGACGCAAGGTAAAGCCAGCCGCCCCCTTTTGGTGGAACATGCGCTCCATCTCATTCACCCACACCGTTACAGAGCCGTCTTCATTCTCTACGATGGTTGAATCGACGGGCATGAAGGTCGACGGACGGTGATGCTGCGGCCAGTTGAACTCAATGCCACCACTAATCCACGGGCCAGCCAAGCCCACCAAAGCGGGCTTCACCACGTGGTTATAGTAAACAAAGTGGCGCTGCTTTATCTTGTCGTAGGCCATCTGTATGCGACCGCCCAATTCTGGCAACACCATCACCAAGATGTATTCGTTTTCCAGCCAAATGGCCTGATAGTCCTGATTCACCTTCTCGTTGCTGATTGACTCAATCACGGGGTAAGGATACACCACCCCACTCGATCCCTGATACACTCGTTTCTCCAGAAACATCGGATTTTTCTCTGGCTTGCCCACCTCGTAGGTGGGAATCGTCACCAGTTCTCTCCAAGCTTTTACCATACGTTTATTTCCTGTTTTAGGTAGATTCTAAAAATGGGATTATGAAGACTCACTCTCTCACGACGCTAATACTTTTCACTCGCTCGCCAGGCGTCTTGTCTGCCTCGGTGGGCAGATAAATGGGAGCACCGTCCTGCATGGGCAGAATGCGCAACTCCAGTTCATGACATCCTTCAGGCAAACGCCATAAGCCGTAGAGGAACGGACGGCCATACTGAAAGTTGTCGGCAACGAGTTTTCCGTTGGCATACAAGCGTGCGCAGTCACCTTGATACTCGATGCTGAGCAGGTGTCTTTCTCCTGTGTTCTCCAAAGAGAGGGGAAGCAGAATCTTATAGACAGCAGCCTGTTGCCAGTCTTCCTCCGTTGGTGCTTCTGCCACCTTGGCTTTTCCTTTCACAATGGCACGCAAGGGCCCTGCCTCACTCAACTTTTGGCAACCTACGTTGAGGGGTGCCGATGGTGTTTTTGCAGTCTCATCAAGAAACAGGTGCTCTGCCTGACTGCGGGTGAGCAGATAGATGTTCTTGTACACGGGCTTCTCCATTCCCCGTGGCTTCACGCCCCGCAGTGTTTTCCCATTCTGCAACGCAATGGTGGTGGGAACGCCGTCTACTTGCATCATGAAGATGCGACCATCACGACGGGCCACCAGTTGCGCCGTGGCATAACGCAGACCAGCGATTCCCACGGGGAAGATGGCCATGCACTTGGCAGGTATCGTCATTTTCGGAAAACTGATGCCACATGCCTGAAGCTGAACATCTTTCTTGGCCGAGAGGTTTTGCAGGCGCTCATAGTTGTTCACGAATATGAAACCGCTGTCGGCCTGCGAACGTATGGCCCAGCGCAAAGCCCCATCCTCTCCTTTCTTCAGGTCTTGCGAAACTGGAAACGAAGCTTCCATCTGGGTCAAGGTCTCAGCCCAGTCGTGCATGAAGAGGTGCAGGGGGCGCAACATGTAGTACTGCGGATAGGGTTGACCGAACTCGCCCAGCGGAGCCTGGAAGTCATAGGTCTTCACAGGCAGGTCGTTGTTGGCCGTGCCCAGTGTGCGCTGCGTTTCGTTCAGGGTGATGCCCGTGGTGCTCTCGGGGTTGGTGCCACCATGATACATGTAGTAGCCCAGCAGGTTGGAACCGCTACCAAGTTTCACAAGCGCCATGGAGTAAGTGTCTTCGGGGTAAATGTAGGGTCGCCGATGATAGGCCGTAGCCATACCACCACCCAGTTCGCAGGTGAAGTAGGGGTAGGCTTCGTCGCCCTTGTTGATCTTTTCCTCCTGCTTGCCCAGCAGATCGGTTCCGATAGCGGTCGACGAGCGAAAGCCCTTGAAATTGAATGCCTTGTAGTAGTTGCCTGCCGTTGGCTCAATGCTCTTGTCCCAAAAGCCGTCGGCATAGTCGCCATAAAGGGGCAGCAGTTCGCCGAAGGGCACGGGCTTCGACAGTTCTGGCCAGCCCGTACGGGTGTAGAAAGGCAGCTCGAAGCCAATGGCCAACGCCATTTTCTTCAGTGCCATGAGATAGTCGCCGCTGCCACGGTACTCATTGTCGAACTGACAGGCAATGATTGGACCGTGGTCTTTCCACTGCAGCCCAATAATCTGAGAATATATTTGCCTGTAGAGCTTGTCTACATAACCCAGGAACACCTTGTCCTGTGAGCGCAGCTTACATCCTTTGGCGAACATCCAGTCGGGAATGCCGCCATTGCGCACCTCGCCATGGCAGAAAGGCCCCACCCGCAGAACGACGGGCATTTCCTGCTGCTGGCACACTTCGAGGAAACGACGCAAGTCGCGCTGACCGTCCCAACGGAAAATGCCTTCCCGGTCCTCCACATGGTTCCAAAAAACATAGGTGGCAATGATGGTGACGCCTCCTTCTTTCATCTTCCGCACCTCGCTGGCCCACTCTTCGGCAGGAATGCGCGAGTAGTGCACTTCGCCCATCACAGGACAAACGCGGTGGCCGTCTATGATGAGACTCTGACTGTCCCACTTCACTTCCTTACCAAAGTCGGCAGCCGATGCCGTCCCACTCACCATGCCCAGCAGAGCCAAGCAAAAACACATTTTTCTTATCATATCGCACACAAAAAAGATTACTGATTCACCAATTCTTTTTCCAGCTGTTCCAGACTCTTTCCTTTTGTCTCAGGACAGTTTCGATAGAGAAACACAAAGGCTGCCACGCAGATGGCGGAGTAGACCCAGAACGTGCCACTGCTGCCCAGTGCCGCGTTCATCGAAGGAAAGGAGAACGTGAGTGTGCAGCAGCCCACCCACAGGGCAAAGGTGCAGGTGGCCATGGCCACGCCACGCACACGGTTGGGAAATATCTCGGCCAACAGCGTCCAGGTGACAGGGCCCAGTGTCATGGCATAGACAGAAATGGCAGTCACCACCAGCGCCACCATGGCAAAGCCCGTCATGTGCATGAAGTAACAGGCACCCAGTGTCAGATAGATCAGTCCCAAACCGCCTGCACCAATCAGCATCAGCGTGCGACGACCCCACTTCTCAATTGTGTAGAGCGCCACAAATGTAAACGCCACATTGGCAATGCCAGTAATGACGATGTTGATGAACATTCCATCGACATCAAAGCCTGCCCCGACAAAGATTTCCTGGGCATAGTTGAAGATAACGTTGGTGCCACACCACTGCTGAAACACAGCTATGACCAGCCCCAAGAGCAGCACGCGACGGTATTTTTTTGTGACAAGAACCGATAGGTTAGGGGAATGAGCCAATCTTTCACCATCTACCCTTCTTCCTCCCACATCTTTCCTTTCACCTCTTTTTATATTTAAGAACACCGGACTCTCCTGAATAAAGAAACTCATGAACAGGAACACACCAGCAGGCAGCGTTTCGGCCCAGAACATCCATCGCCAGCCCCAAGCCACGTTCCAGGCCATGTTCTCGCTCACCGATGTGTCGCGAGCCAGCAGCATGTTCACAATCTGGGCGGCCAGAATGCCCAGCACAATGGTCATTTGGTTCATGCTCACCATCCGACCGCGAATCTGGGCAGGGCTTACTTCGGCTATATACATGGGGGCCATGGCCGAAGCCACACCTATGCCCACTCCGCCCACGAAGCGTGCTATATTAAATAAGGTGAAATCGCTGAACAACCCAGTGGCAATGGCCGACACGGTGAACAGCAGCGCCGACACCATGAGCAGCGGCTTGCGCCCCCAGCGGTCGGCAGCGACCCCCGCCACCATGGCTCCCACCAGACAGCCCACCAAAGCCGTTGTCATGGCCACACCCTGCATCAGCGGCTGTTCGCTAATGCCGAAAAACAGTTCGTAGAAAGGCTTTGCACCGCCTATCACCACCCAGTCGTAGCCAAAGAGCAACCCGCCCATGGCCGAGACAAAGCAAATGAAATATACGTACTTCTTGCTGAATGCTTGCATTGTTTTCTGTCTTTAGTTAAGGATTTCGTGTGCAAAAATACAACTTTTTTGTCACATGCGTATGAAAAGAAGTGAAAAGAATACAGACATTTTCACCTCTTTTCTTTGCCATTTAGATTTAATTGCATAACTTTGCCGCCAAGACGGTTGAACCCCAAGTCGAAACTTAACCTTTATAATAAAAATGAAAGCTATTCAAATCACACATTCACAGCAACTGAACATCATCGAAGTTGAAAGACCACAAGCTCCCGGACCAGGCGAAATTCTGCTGAAGCTGCACTACGTGGGCTTCTGCGGAAGCGACATCAACACCTTCATGGGGCGCAACACAATGGCGCTGAACCCCGTGATTCCCGGTCATGAGGTGGGAGCTGTCATCGAGGCTGTGGGCTCCGACGTGCCCGAAGGCCTGAAGCCTGGCATGGTGGTCACCTGCAATCCCTACACCAACTGCGGCAAGTGTGCCTCCTGCCGCAACCAGCGTGTCAACGCCTGTCAGCACAACGAGACGCTGGGTGTGCAGCGCAACGGTGCCATGAAAGAATATATCACGTTGCCATGGGAGAAGGTGATTCCAGCCGGACTGCTCACGCCGAAGGTATGCGCCCTGGTGGAGCCCATGAGCGTGGGCTTCCATGCCGTGAGCCGCGCACAGGTAACCGACATCGATGTGGTGTTGGTCATTGGCTGCGGCATGGTGGGCATGGGTGCCGTGGTGCGCTCCGCACAACGCGGCGCTACCGTCGTGGCTGCCGACATCGACGACGAAAAACTATCCCTGGCCCGCGAAATGGGTGCCAGCTACACTATCAACACCCGCACCGAGGATGTGCATGCCCGCCTGCGTGAAATGACCAGTGGCTTCGGTCCCGATGTGGTCATCGAGGCCGTGGGCAGCAGTTCCACCTATCAGATGGCGGTCGATGAGGTGGCCTTCACCGGTCGCGTCATCTGCATCGGCTATGCCAAGACCGAGGTGTCGTTCCAGACAAAGTATTTCGTTCAGAAGGAGCTCGACATTCGTGGTTCGCGCAATGCTCAGCCCAGCGATTTCCGTGCAGTCATTCACTACTTGGAGCGCGGCACATGTCCCGTCGACCGCCTCATCAGTCGCGAGGTAACTCCCGAGGAAGCTCCTGCTGCCATGCAGCAATGGGCCGACAGCCCCGGCAAGGTGTTCCGCATCCTAGTGAAGTTCTGAAGTAAGGTAGAATCTTCCGACCAGTCAGATTATGAATTTTCTTGACAACACCCCCTCTGAGAATCGCACGGAATTCACCAAACTGAAAGTCGCTTGCAAATATGCGAGTATTGGAGGGGTTTGCGCATATCTCTGATTTACAGCGTGTTGCAAAATTCAACTTCACA